>QZKZ01000179.1 GCA_004796465.1 Desulfovibrio sp. | reverse complement strand
GGCCACGGCCTCAAAGGCCGTGAGAATGGCAGCCAATTGCTCCAAGGTCTCGGGCCTGCGGGCGATAATCCGCGACAAGGCATCGAGGATGTCAGCTTCCTGCGCGCCGGTCGCGCCCATGGCCTTGGACTTGTGCCCGGCCAGGCGGCGGTTCTGGTCCACGACCAGGGCCGCGATGCCCGCGAAACGGGCGTAGAGGTCCGCGTCCGCGCTGGTGAAGCGCTTGCCCTGCTCAAAGCTCACTGCCGTGATCACGCCGATGAGCTGCTCGGCCACGAGCATGGGCGCGGCCATGACCGCCTCGGGCTCGCCTTCGGAAGTGTCGGACTCGGTCTGCTTGATGTCCTTGAAGGTGGGCGCGCCGATCTGGACCTCAAGAGTTGACGCGGCCAAGCCGGTGATGCCCTTGCCCAGGGGCACGCGCTGGCCCTTGAGCGCGGCCTCGGCCTCCTCGCTGCCCAGGGTCATGAGAAAGGCCAGTTCCTTGGCCCCTTCGTCAAGCACGAGCAGGGAACCTTCGTCCGCGCCCACGGCCCTGGCGCCGGTTTCGATGAGCAGGCGGAGCACGGTTTCCTCGCTGGTTTGGGGCAAAATACCGAGATATGTGGTGAGCAGGTCATCCATGGCTACCTCGCGGGTTGTTTGTCGCGTTGGGGGAGGACGCGGTCAGGAAGCCTTGCTGCGCGCCCGGATATGGTAAATGGGAAAGGTCCCGTAATTCTTTGCAAAGTCTGTCTGGCCCACGTATTCGCAGGAAAAGTCCATGACGCCTTTGGCCGCGGCCAGGGCAGCAAAGGCCTGGCTGGCGTAGACCTGGCCCACGGGCGTGATGGGCTCGATGCGTGCGGCGCGGCTCACGTGGGTGCCGGTGTAGGTGTGCTGCTCGATCACAGGATCGGTACAGGAATAGACCGGCCCGGCGTGCAACGCCACGCGCAGGTTGAGGTTCTTGGGCAAGCCCCGGCTGTTCCAGTCCGTGGCGTTGACCATGTGCACGAGCTTGAGGGCAAAGCACCCGGCCCGGGCCACGTCGTCGAACACCAGGTACAAGGCGTCGCCCCAGGTGTTCTTCACTTCCAGGCCGTCCCAGGCCAGGGCCATGTCCGCGACTTGGCCCAAGAAGTCCTGGATGAACGGCGGAATATGGTCCTCGCGCAGCTTGGAAAAGCCGACCACGTCCGCAAAGAGCATGGTCATCACTCGCGCGGGAAATTTTTCCAAGGCCATCTGGGCCGTCACTTCTTCGGTCATAATCCCACACTGCTTGCCGCATTCCCCGGCTTGGCCCGGCGTGGTCAGGACCTCATCCGCGTCCGGGTCCCGGGTGGAGATCCACTGCACCGTGTGGCCCTTTTCCAGCCACCAGGCCACGGTGTCGGCAGTGCCGCCGCCCCCGTCACCGGGTTTGCCGTCCCACAGGGCCACGGGAAAAAGCTCGGTGTCCAGGTGGATGGCGTGGAGCAGGGCCAGGCCGTACATGACCTGGTTGGCGAAGCTGAAGGCGTCGGCCCCGCCACTGCCAATGGGCCAGTCCGAGGAGTAGGACACGCGGTTGTTTTTTTCCAGATCACTGACAATGTTCAGAAAACGCGATTCCCAGTCACTGCCCGCGATGGACACGCTGTGGCCCAGAAATTGTTCTTTATTATAGGGCAGGACCACGTGGGCTTCCATGTCCAGGTCCTGAAGCGCTTCTAAAAACAGAATATCTCCGCCTGCTGCCGCGCCCGCAAAGCCAAAGCCGCAACCCAGCCCCTTGAGCCGCTTGCGCATGGCCTGGGACACGCGCTGGGCGCTCTGTTCAGGAAACCGGGGCTCGCCGCGGTCCGCCATGTCAACGATGTGGCCGGTGAATACAGCCACGGGCGGAATGGCCAGGGCCGCTTCAATGTCCGAGGGATCGAGGTCCTTGGCCAAGAGCAGGAAACGGGCGTTGCGCCGGGTGGAGTGCAGGTCGCCGTAGCGCTTGGCCGCGTGGCCCAACTCGCCCGCGCGGGAGTACCAGCGGGAAGCTTCCTTGGGATTGCCCAGCACCAACTCAGCCTCGCCCAGGGTGGCGGCCAAATAGTATTCACCACGGGCCACTTCTTGCGGGTCCTTGAGCAGGGCCAAGCACTGCTTGCGCACCTTGGCCGCGATGCGCGCGGCCTCCTCGTCGGCCCCATACAGCGCCCCCATGGTGGCCGCGTTGATGCCCGTGTAATAGCCGCCCACCACCTTGAAGCATGCGCGGTAGGTCTCGAAAGAGCGCTGCAGGTGATGAGCCTTCTCGTCCGGGTCCTGGGCCAGCTCCCACAGGTCCTTGTGGGTCCGGGCCAGGATGCCCAGGGTCTCTTCGTCGTGATGGCCTTCATACTGCAGGGCCAACATGAGGTCGTTGGCCCGCCTGGCCGCGCCGCTGCCCGCCAGAGCCAGGGCCTTGAGCTGCCGCAAGCGCAGGTCGCCGGGCCATTTACGCAAGCCCCGCTCCACCAAGTCATAGCTGCGCAGAAACTCGCCAGCCGAACGCAACTTGGCGCCCTGGGCACGGACCCTTTCCAGCTCCGCCTCTTGCAGGGATTCCGGGTCTTGGCCCGGCGCGGTAATGGTGTAGCCCCGCGCCAGGATATACTTGAGGGTCTGCTCCGCAGTCTTGCGGTCGTAGTCCTTTTCGCTGTCAGGCAATTCGCCGTAGGGACGCAAGCAGGGGGTCTCCTTGCGCTCGTCGCTGCGTTCCGGGCCATAGGTCCAGCCCTCGCTGATGCGCTGGGCCGCCCATACGTCGTGGATATTGCTGGCGATCATCTCCACCAATTCCCGGAGCGGCTTGGGCAGCTTCTTGGAGGACAGGTCCTCGGGCTTGGGCGTGTACGTCACGGCTCGGCTTCCCCCTGTGCGGTAGTGAGCAGGAATCTTGTACCAAGTTCCCGGCGGGATTGCCATCCTGTTTCGCGGCAGCCGCGCTGATACTCCGCTGAAACCGCTCGCGCCGGACGTCATACGCCCTGCTTTTCCCTGGAACACAGGAAAAGTGACGGACCCGCGCCGTGTTTTTCGAAAGACGGAACTGGAAGTGGCCGGGAAGGGTTCAACCCCGGCAAGGGGAAATGTTTTCAGCCTTGTAGGAACTGCGCACCAGGGGCGCGCTGGCCACGTGGGGGATGCCCTCCTCTTTGGCCCATTCCGCGTAGCGCTCGAACTGCCCGGGCTCCACAAAACGATCGGGCCAGGGATGTCTCCGTGACGGGGCCAGGTACTGGCCCAAGGTGACCATGGCGCAGCCCGCTTGGGCCATGTCCCCGAGCACCCTCCGCAGTTCCTCGTCGCTCTCGCCCAGGCCTACCATGAGCCCGCTTTTGGCGGCAGCGCCCGCGTCAGCCGCGTGTTTGAGCAGGGCCAGGCTCCTCTGGTAGTCGGCCCCGCGCCGAATGGCGCCGTAGAGCCGGGGCACGGTCTCCAGGTTGTGGTTGAGCACGGATGGCTGCTCGGCCAGGACCAGGTCCAGGGCCGCCACATCCCCCTGAAAGTCAGGGACCAGAAGCTCCACGGACTCCACGCCGGGTTCCTGCTTCAGGGCGCGGCACACGGCGGCAAACTGGGACGCGCCGCCATCGGTCAAATCATCCCGCGTCACCGAGGTGACCACCACATGGGCCAGGCCCAGCTCACGGGCGGCAGCGGCCACGCGCGCTGGCTCGCCGGGGTCAACGGGTTCAGGACGACTCTTTGCCTCTTGGCCCCGGCCCTGAACCGAATCCACGTTGCAAAAGGCGCAGCAGCGGGTGCAGGTGTTGCCCAGGATCATGAACGTGGCGGTGTCCCGGGAAAAACACTCGTAGATGTTGGGGCACTTGGCGCTTTGGCATACCGTGTGGAGCCGCGCGCTAGCCAGCAGGGACCGGGTCCTGGAGTAGGACCGGCTGTCCGGCAGCTTGATCCGCAGCCACTCAGGCAGGCGCGAGGGCTTCGAAGAAGCGTTGTTTGCACACATGTTTGGCGTGTTCCATGGTCACGGACGCAAGACCTTGCTTTTCCCGTTCCAGGTTGAGGGAGGTGGGTTCGACCCCGGCCAGGCCGCAGGGGGTCACCAGGGAGAACACATTGAGGTCGCGTCCCACATTCAGGGCCAAGCCATGGGAGGTCACTTGGCGGGAAACAGCCAGTCCCACGGAAACCAGCTTGCGGCCCCTGACCCACAGCCCCCGCCGCTCGGGATCGCGTTCAGCGCTTATTGAAAGGTCTTGGGCCGCGAGTTGGGCTGCCTGCTCAAGCAGGGCCACGAATGCCTTGATCCCGCCCTGGCGGCGTTTGAGGTCGCAAATGGCGTAGACCACGAGCTGGCCCGGAAAATGGCAGGTCACGTCCCCGCCCCGTGAAGCCCTGTGCAGGGCCACGCCTTGTTGCTCCAGTTTCTCGGGGCTGAGGCGCAGGTGGCTGAGGTCCGCGTTGCGGCCCAAGGTAACCACGGGCTCGTGCTCCACGAACAAAAGGGTATCCGGTTCTCCGGACTGGACCTTGGCCACGTTTTGCTGTTGCACGGCCTCGGCCTCGGCCCAGCCCATGCGGCCCAGGTCGCGAAACACCAGGCCCGGCTTCGTATTCGAGCCAAGGTCGCCAGTTGCCGCTATCGCGTAACTCCCTGTGTATACAATCATTTTAACTTAAATGTCACACGGTGTCACGTGCCCGCAACACTGTGCTCACGCACTTCCCGTATCTTTTCGGGATGCTGAAAAATACACCCAACACCCCCCCCACTCTTCCCGAAGGCCCCAAGCGCGGTCATGCTCCGCCCCCCAAGGAGGCGGAGCCCAAAGCGCGCAATGAGAACGACCTGTTGATACGCGACCTGGTCGAACCCGTCTACCAGGTCGAACCAACAGCCATTGTCCGCGACGTGAAACAGTCCCTGGAAGGGGACAATCCCATCAGCGCCATTGTCGTGGTCAACGGCAACCGGCCCGTGGGTTTGGTCATGAGCATCCACCTGGACCGCACCTTGAGCCAGCAATACGGCGTGGCCCTGTATCACAAAAAGCCGGTGGACCAGGTCATGGACTCGCAGCCCCTTATCGTGGAAGGGAACTCGGCTGTGGAAGTTGTGGCCAACAAGGCCATGCTCAGGGAGAAGTCCAAGATATTCGATCATATTATCGTTACGGACAAAGGCGTGCTCCAAGGCATTGTTTCGGTGCAGGTGATCCTCCAAACCCTGGCCGGGTTGCAAGCCAGCAAGAACCTGGAGATCGCGGCCGTGAACAAGAAGCTCACCGCGGCCAAGAAGAAGACCGACTCCATGAACCGGGCCCTGCGCAATGCTTTTGACCGCTTGCAAGAAGTCGACAAGATGAAGACCGACTTCCTGTCCATGGTCTCCCACGAGCTGCGCACGCCCCTGACCTCGGTCCTGGGCTTTGGGGAAATCGCCCAACACAAACTCAAGGACGAGATCATCCCCAACCTGAACATGGAGCAGGATATCGCCATCAAGGCCGCGCGCACCGTGGAATCCAACGTGGATATCATCCTTACCGAAAGCGAACGCTTGACCGCCCTGGTCAACGACGTACTGGACATCGCCAAGCTCGAAGCGGGCAAAATCGAGTGGAAAAAGCGGCCCATCAACATCAACGATGTGGTGGAGCGCGCCGTATCCGCGACTTCGGCCTTGTTCCGCAACAAGGGCCTCAAACTGGAGACCGAACTGGCCCAGGACCTGCCCAAAATCCACGGCGACCAGGACCGCCTGATCCAAGTGGTGATCAACCTGCTCTCCAATGCGCAAAAATTCACCCAGCACGGTTCGGTGATTTGCCGCTCGCAACTCGTGAACGGCGTGGTCGAGGTGCGCATCATCGACACGGGCCAAGGCATAGCCAGCGAGGACCAGCCCAAGGTCTTCGACAAGTTCCGCCAGGTGGGCGAAACCCTGACGGACAAACCCATGGGTACCGGCTTGGGCCTGCCCATCTGCCGCCAAATCATCCAGTCCCACGACGGTATTATCGGCGTGGAAAGCGTACTGGGCGAAGGCAGCCAGTTCTGGTTCACCATCCCCCCGGATGTGTACGGCAACATGGAAGACCGCGTGAGCAACCTCGATTCCCTCAAGCTGCGGTTGAGCGAGGCCTCGCTGGCTGCGGCCGGGTCCGACGCCCCCTTGAAGGCCGTGGTGCCCGTGGGCAAACTGGGCCGTTTGCTTTTGGTGGACCATGACCCTTCGATCCGCGAACGGCTCTGTATTTCACTGGAACAAGAGGGGTTTACCGTGACCGAGGCCGTGGGCGAAGACGAAGCCAGGGAGGCGCTCACACGGCAAATACCTGATATGGTGGTCATGCGGTTCATGATGCCCACGGCCCAGGAATTCAAGCTGGCCAATGTCATCGCCGGCAACAAGGCCCTGGCCGGGGTCCCGGTGATGATGCTCACGGTCAAGGACACCGCCGACGAGCGCTTCTTCATGTCCTTGGACCGCTATTTTCCCAATCCGGTCAAGGCCTCGGCCATTGTGTCCGAAATTTCCGCAATCGGCCGCAAGCAAGGCCCGGTGCGCTCCGTGC
>QZKZ01000261.1 GCA_004796465.1 Desulfovibrio sp. | reverse complement strand
GGGCCACCTTATCCACATTTTGGGAAAGCCCGGGGAATCCCCCGTTGCCTCATGAGGGCAAAACCGTGTATAGGCATTGAAGAAATTGTGCAATCCCGGTCCGGTTTTCTTCACAACTCGTGAACAAAGGAGTACGCCCCATGGGTTCCTACACGGAAGTCACCAGGCAATCCTGGATCAGCCGCATGGGCGGCGCGTTTAAAGGCATTCTTGCCGGCTTGTTGCTGTTCATCGGCTCGTTCATCCTGTTGGGATGGAACGAGTACCGCTCGGTCAAGGAGTATCGCGGCCTCAATCAGATGGAGTCCGTTGCCGTGGCTCTGGAAAGCCCCTCGTACAACGAGGTCAACGATGGCGTGCCCGTGCACTTCAGCGGCATGGCCACCACCACCGAAACCCTGAACGACCCCACTTTTCTGGTCTCGGCCCAAGCCTTGAAGCTGCGCCGCGTGGTGGAGATGTATCAGTGGAAAGAAAACAAAACCACGCGCACGGAGACCAAGGTCGGCGGCGCGGAAGAAACCGTCACCGAATATACCTACGAACGGGTGTGGTCCGAGGGCCAAATCAGTTCCAGCTCGTTTTACTCCAATATCCATCCGGACACGGGCGAACAGATGGTCAACCCATCCATGATGTACTCGTCCGAGACCTATACGGCTGAAAACGTCACCGTGGGCGACTTCACCTTGTCCGCTTCCCTGAAGGCAAGAATCAGCGGCAGCGAAGCCCTGCCCGTGAACCAAATACCGCCCAGCGCCAACTTTCCGGCCAACGCCATTATCCGCGACGGCGGCTATTACATCCCGGCCTCGCTCATGGGCGCGACCGGCGGCCCGCAAATAGGCGACTACCGCATCCGCTTTGAAGTGGTGCGTCCCGCCACAGTGACCGTGGTCGCCGTGCAGAACTCAAACCGCTCCCTGACTCCGTACATGGAAGACTTTGAACTGCTCTCCATGGGCGAGTTCACCCTGGCCCAGATGTTTGAGCAGGCCCAGGCGGCCCGGGCCACTCTGACCTGGATCCTGCGTTTGGTGGGCTTTGCCATGATGTTCATCGGCCTGAACATGATCCTGCGGCCCTTGTCCATGCTCACCGAGGTCATTCCCCTGCTGGGCCGGATCACTGGCGGCATTCTTTCCTTCATCTGCTTCATCTTGGCCCTGGTGCTTTCGCTGATCACCAT
The DNA here is from genome assembly GCA_004796465.1 of Desulfovibrio sp. Classification (GTDB taxonomy): domain Bacteria; phylum Desulfobacterota; class Desulfovibrionia; order Desulfovibrionales; family Desulfovibrionaceae; genus MADRE1. Next base: position 1,650 of record QZKZ01000261.1, on the reverse strand, counting down.
CGGCATCATGTGGATCGCGGTACGGCCCCTGCTTGGCGGAGCTATCCTCGCGGTCGCTGCGGGCATTTTCCTGCTCATTTTCTTCATCCGCAAGAAAAAGGACGACGCTCCGGCAGCCGCGGCTGCCCCGCCCAGCGCGCCCCCGCCTGCTCCCGGCAGCTAAGCTCAACCTTTTCTCAACAGCTCTACCAGCGGACACGGACCTCACCGTGTCCGCTGTTTCTTTTTGAGACCGCAAGCGTACGTCACGTAGTTGTGGACGCCTCTTGATAAGGAAACAGAAACACAAACTCCGCTCCGTTCCCGCCATCCCGGCGATCACGGCAGAACAAATCGCCGCCCAAGGCCCGCATTGTCGCCCTGGCCACGGAAAGACCCAGGCCAAAGCCCTCTGGCCGGGGCATGTCGCTCCTGACGGGATCCAGTCGGACCAGGGGAGTAAATATGTGTTCCTGATCCTCGCCAGGCACACCCGGGCCTGTGTCGGCCACCACAAGGACAATCCCCTGGCCCTGCTCGTGGATGAATATTTCCGGGAGCTTGCCCGGCGCATACGCATGGGCGTTGGCGCAGACATTGGCCACTGCCGACTCCACCTGCGCGAGGTCGCCTTTGAACCTCAACGCCCTCAACTCCTCGGCCACAGGCTCCAACCGCGCCCACTTGTTGGCCTCAACAATCGCCAGCAGGTCGGACAAAAGAAAACTTTTCCCAGCGCGCGCCCCAATGTTTCCTTCCCGGGCGAGAGAGAGGAGACCCAACACAAGCTGCTGCATTTTCATCACATCCACGAGGATTCCCGCCAAGGACTCGCGATACTCCTCGCCCTTGCGCTCCCTGCGCAGGGCCACTTCGACTTCAAGGCGAAGCTGAGCCAACGGAGTGCGCAATTGGTGCGCCGCAGCCGAAGCAAAGCCGCGCTCCCGCTCCAAGCCTTGGGCCAACCTATCCAGCATGTGGTTCAGCGCCGTGGCCAAACGCGTGCACTCCAAGCCGCCTCCCGCGCCTTGAATGCGCTTGGAGGTATCGGTCGGGCTGATTTCTCCGGCCTGGACAGCCATGCGCGACAGGGGCTTGAGCTGGACATGGATAAGCAGCGCGAAAAAGATCACAGCCACGGCCAAGCTCACGGCTCCCATGAGCCACAGCCTTTTGGACAACACATCCAATTCCTGATCCATGGCCAAGGTCGAAGCTCCCACCGTGAGGACCAACTCCACACTTTCCGCTTCTTCGGGGAGAAAGTATGCGTCCACGTTGCGGCCGGCCACGGAATTTCTTTCCTCATCCCCGATCTCGGCAACGGCCAAGTCGGTTCCTTGAGCACGCCTGCCTTGTTCCGTTCCCAACACAAGCGTTTCCTGCTTGTGGACAAGGGATTGCTCGGGCCACTCGGTCACTGAGCGCCAAAGATTGCGCCCATCCACGGCATCAACTCTCCAATGCGGGGCTGCATCCACCGGGCCGAGGGAAGCGTCCATCTCGAACTCCAGCCCGTCGAGTTCCAGGGCGGCGATGATCCACGCCATGCGGGTGTCCAGAGCCGCCTCCAACCCCATTTGCAGGGAATGGTGCGTTGAACGGTATACCAGCACACCGGCCAACAGCCCGAATCCGGCCAAAACAAACAGGGCCGACAAGGTCAAGCGT
>QZKZ01000113.1 GCA_004796465.1 Desulfovibrio sp. | reverse complement strand
GTCTTGGACCCGAGTCTATCATCATGCACATGAACTTTTTCCGGGACCGGGACGGCCTGACCTATTCGTACAGGGAGTCCATCAGCCTGGTGGCCGAGAACACGGACCGGCCCATGTACGTGGCCTGGGACTGGTACATGGGCCACGGCGTGGTGGGCGGCATGATCACCAGCGGCAGGATGCAGGGCATGAACGCGGCCCAGCGCGCCCTGCGCATCCTCGGTGGCGAGCCCCTGACCTCCATTCCCGTGGAGTACGAGAGCCCCAACGTGTACATGTTCGACTACGAGCAGCTCCAGCGCTTTGGGGTCCGGGAGTCGAGCATCCCCCAGGGCAGCCTGTTCATCAACCGGCCCCCGTCCTTTTACGGCAGGTACAAGACCTACATCTGGACCACGGCCTCGGCTTTCGCGGCCCTGAGTCTGGTGGTCCTGGTTCTGTCAGTGAACATCATCCGCCGCAAGCGCAGCGAAACCCAACTCACCGCCATCTTCGACAACTCCCTGGTGGGCATCATGCTGCTCACGGGCGACCGGATCATCACCAAGGTCAACAAGCGCATTACCGACATCTACGGGTTTTCCGAGCAGGAGATGTTGGGCAAGACCCCGGCCATGATCCACATATCCGAGCAGGCCTTTGACGACTTTGGCCGCAACTTCCACGAGCGCTTGGCCAGCCGCGAGGTCATTCACCTGGAATACGAGTACCAGCGCAAGGGCGGGGAGCGCATCTGGTGTTTGGTCTCGGGCAAGGCCTTGCAGCCGCCACACCTGGAAAAGGGCGTGATCTGGGCCATGGACGACGTGACCGTGCGCAAGCGGGCAGAGGAGGCCTTGCAGCGCGCCCACCAGGAACTGGAAAAGCGGGTGGAGGAGCGCACCGTTGATCTGAAAGAAACCAACGAGCAACTCGTCAAGGAGATCGCCGAGCACCGCCGCACCGAAGAAGCCCTGCGCTTCAGGGAAAAGAAGTACTATCAAAACCTGGAACTTATTTTCGGCAGCCTGCCCGACGCCATTGTCACCGTGGACGAGGGGCTGCGGGTCATTGAAGCCAACAAGGCCTTTGAACACATCGCCAAGTTGCCGCGACGCGACTTGCTGGGCAACCGCATCGAGGACGTGATGGGCAATTGCTTGGGGCCGTGCATGCGTGTCCTGCGCCAGACCCTGTCCACGCGCAGCCCGGTCAAGGAGCAGCAGGTGCGTTTGGCTGGGGAACGCTCGGATCAGGTGGTGGAGCTGTCCACCACCCAGTTTCTCAATCACGACGGCGTGTTTTCCGGCGTGGTCCTGGAAATCCGCGACATCACCCGCATGGTGGAGCTGGAAAAGCGCTTGCACGAGCGGGGTTCCTTTCAGAACATCATCGGCGCCAGTGAAAGGATGCAGGAGCTTTACGCCACCCTGGAGAACCTGGCTGATTTCGACACTACAGTGCTCATATTGGGTGAATCAGGCACGGGCAAGGAACTGGTGGCCGAGGCCATCCATTACGGCGGAGCCAATGCCGAAGCCCCGTTCATCAAGGTCAACTGCTCCGCGCTCTCGGAAAGTTTGCTGGAAAGCGAGCTGTTCGGCCACGTCAAGGGCGCGTTCACCGGCGCGTACAAGGACAAGATCGGCCGTTTCGAGGCTGCTCAAGGCGGGACGGTATTTCTGGACGAGATCGGCGAGATTTCCTCCAACATCCAGGTCAAGCTGTTGCGCTTCCTGGAACGCCGAGAATTCGAGCGTGTGGGCGAGACCCGGACCATCAAGGCGGATGTGCGCATCCTGGCGGCAACCAACGCGGACCTCGCGCACAAGGTGGCCACGGGCGAGTTTCGTGAGGACCTGTATTACCGTCTCAAGGTCATGGTCGTTACCCTGCCTCCCCTGCGCGAGCGGCCCGAGGATGTTCCCTTACTGGTCGAGCATTTTGTGGCCCAGTTCCGGGACCGCCACGGCCGGGCCATCCACTCCATCCACGACCGGGCTTTGGCTGCGCTCATGCGCCACCCCTGGCCGGGCAACGTGCGCGAGCTCAAGCACGCGGTGGAGCACGCCTGTATTGTCTGTCCAGGCGAGGCCATCACCCCCGAGCACTTGCCACAGGACATCCGCTCCGGCCTTGCTCCTGCAGCGGTCAACAATGTCACGGACATGAGCCCCGCTGTGGATCCCGCCCCACTCAGCGCCCACACACGCTCGGCCAAGACCATGCCCACTCCTGCCAAGACAAGCAGCCTGTCCCGCGATGCCGTGGTCGCCGCCCTGGACCAGGCCCGCTGGAACAAAAGCGAAGCCGCGCGCATCCTGGGCATTAGCCGCCGCCACCTCTACCGCAAGATCGACCAATTTCGCATTGGCTGAGATGGACCCGTGACCTGTGACCTCAATAGGTCACAGGCTGTGACATGTGCGGGTGTGACATGTCACGGATGTCACGGTTCGCCAAGAATCATTCCCCAATAAGCTATTTGCAGTATCTCTCTGATTTTATTTCCTTTCCTCCTTTCCTGGGCCTTTTCCCCATGTTGGTACGCCCGTTGCTCTATGGGCCGGACGCAGAGGCAATACAGCGGTCCGGGCGCGCTCCGGGCCGCAACGGGATCAAGGCCGGGCGGATCTGCCCCCGGACATAGGGCGGGCCGCCTCTTGATGGGCAAGCAGTGGAATCCGTCTCATCACCTTTTAAGGAGGATCAAATCGTGAAAAGGCTTATCTCTGTCGTTCTGGCCACCATGCTGGCCATGACTCTGGCCACGGGCCTGGCTTGCGCCGATGACTTCCCCAAACGCGACATCACCAACATCGTGGTCTGGGGCGCTGGCGGCGGTACCGACCAGTGCAACCGCATCATCAGCGCTGAAATGCAACAGTTTCTCGGCGTGAACGTGAACGTGGTCAACAACCCGGGCGGCGTTGCCGGTTCCGTGGGCATGAGCCTGGCCTATTCCAAGGACCATGACGGCTACACCCTGTGCGGCCTGTCCGAGTCCTGCGTGACCGCGGGCGTGCAAGGCGGCTGGGACATGCGTATGGAAGTCTGGGACTTCTTCATCGTGGGCGGCTCACCGGACCTCATCTCCGTGACCCCCGACGCTCCCTACAACACCCTGACCGAGTTGGTGGAAGCTGCCAAGGCTGATCCCGGCGCCATCAAGGCCGGTGCTTCCGGTGCCGGTTCCATCCACCACCTGAATCTGCTCGCCCTGGAGAACGGCTCCGGCGCGGACTTCAACTTCATCCCCTATGATGGTTCCGCTCCCAGCCAGACTGCCGCCATGACCGGTGAGATCACCGTGGTGGTCACCTCCTTGGCCGAGCAACAGGACCTCATTCGCGGCGGCAAGCTCAAGCCTTTGGCCATGCTGATTCCCGAGTCCTTTGAGCTGGCCGACTACGGCGTGATTCCGTCCGCCTTTGACGAGTACGCCTCCTTGTCCGAATACCTGCCCATTTCCCAGGCCATTGGTTTCGCGGTTCCCGCGGACACCCCCGAAGACGTCAAGGCCGTGATCACCGACGCCTTCAACCAAGCCATGGCTACCGACGTGGTCAAGCAGTGGGCTGCCGACAACTACTACCTCCTCTCCGGCAAGACCGGTGAAGAGGCCCTTGCCGAGTTCAACATGCTGGAATCCCTCTTTGGCTGGACCTTGTGGGATCTCGGCGCTGCCACGGTCAATCCCGAAGAGCTGGGAATTCCCAAGCCCTAGGGGGGGATCATACCGCAGGCATTGGGTAGGGCCGGAGCGGGGGCTCCGGCCCGAACCCCATCTTCGGGGCTCGGTCTTCATTGAGCCATGACACACGGGATTGACCCATTCGAAGCTGGATTACCAAGAGTAGAGGCAGTGCCAAATGGATAAGAGCAAACTCCGTAAATACGACGTGCTGACTTCCCTGATCATGCTGGTGTTCGGCGTGTGGATCGTGTGGGAAGCTTTCAAGATGCCCATGAAGGACAGCTACGGCGGCGTGATGAACGTCTGGTACGTGTCGCCCGCGCTCATGCCCCTGTTCGTGGGCTTCATGATTATTCTGTTGTCCCTGATCATGTTTTTCCTGGCCGCGCGTAGCGTGGGTTTCAACAATATTTTCTCCTCCTTGTTGAGTTTGCTGCCCTCGGCTAGGGGCGGGGTCTGGGTTTCGGAATCCTTTCTCCGCTTCCTGGCCATTGTGCTCCTGCTTTTTGAGTTCGTGTACATGTTCATTCCCAGGGTTGATTTCTTTATAGGCAGCCTGGCCTTTTTAACGGTGTTCATCGTCATGTTTTACCCCGAGGATTCCCGGGTGTTTATGAGGCTGTTCGCGTTCTTCCTGTTCTGGGAGGGGTTTTTCGCCATCTATTTCTGGCTTGGGGTGCACGAGAACATGATCGCGGGCTACCGCTATGCCGCGGATTACCTGGTCCTGGGCTACCTCATAGTGTTTCTCGTGTACGCCGCGGTTCTTGTCCGGTCCAAAGCCGAGCTTGTCAGGCGTTTTCGCATCTCCCTGCTTGTTTCCCTGCTGACCCCTTTGGTCCTGTGCCCGATCTTCAAATACGGCCTGCTCGTGCCCCTGCCTTTCGAGGGAGTGGCCTTGGGGGCCATGGATTCGGTCTGGTACTGGGATTTCTAGGAAAATCAGGCAAGGAGCATGCGATTGTTGCGCCAGTCATATGCAAGCCCAAGCCAGGCCGGGTTCTGTAAGGGCCTAGGTGCTTGGGGATATTTCGCTGTTATCCGCACCCCCCGGACTTGGGCCGGAAAAGAGAGATAATCATGGGATTTTTTGAACAGTTCGCGGTTTTCATGGGCTCCATCGCTGACCTGGCCACCAGCCCCCACGCCATATTCCTGTTGTTCGGCTCGGTGATCCTGGGCATCATCTTCGGCGCCATGCCCGGCCTCACCGCCACCCTGGGCGTGGCCCTGCTTACCACCCTGACCTACGGCATGGACAAGGCCCACGCCATGGTCGCGCTCATGGGTATTTATGTGGGCGGCGTGTACGGCGGCTCCTACGCCTCCATCCTGATCAACATTCCGGGAACAGCAGCGGCGGCGGCCACGGCATTGGACGGATATCCATTGGCCTGCCGGGGGGAGGGCGGCAAGGCCCTGGGCATGACCACCACGGCCTCGACCATTGGCACGCTGGTGGGCATGGTCTTTGTGGTCGCGCTTTCGCCGGTCATCGCGGCCTTTGCCCTGGAGTTCACCTCCTGGGAATTTTTCCTCTTGGCCCTGTTCGGCATCATCATCAGCGGCACGCTGACCAGCCCGGATCTGGTGGTCAAGGGCTGGATCTCGGGATTCATCGGCCTGTTCCTGGCCTGCATGGGCCGCGATAAACTGCAATTTTTCCCGCGCTACACCTTTGGTTTTCCCGAGATGGACATGGGCATTGAGATTGTGCCTGTGCTCATTGGCGCGTTCGGTATTCCGCAAATTATCCAGACCCTGCGCGGTTCCTCGTGCGTGGCCGAGGCCAAGAAATTCCATCGCATCCTGCCCGAGTTCAAGGCCATTACCCGCAACATCGTGCATATCATCCGCTCCTCCCTGATCGGCGTGGGCATCGGCGCGGTGCCGGGCATCGGCGAGGACATCGCGGGCTGGGTCTCCTACGGCGCGGCCAAGAACGCCTCCAAGCATCCCGAGGATTTTGGCAAGGGCCGCTACGAGGCCGTGATCTCCACGGAGACGGCCAACAACTCCTGCATTGGCGGGGCCATGATCACGCTGCTCAACCTGGGCATTCCGGGCAGCCCGCCTGCGGCCATGCTCCTGGGCGCGCTCATGCTGCACGGCGTCAAACCAGGGCCCATGATCACCTTTGAGCATCCCACCTTCATCATCGAGGTGGCCTCGATTCTGCTCCTGGCCTCGGCCGCCATGTGGATCTGCGGCATGCTCCTGGCCAAGCAGGTGGTCAAGGTGCTGCGCATTCCGCCCCAACTGTTCATGCCCATTATCGGCGTGCTCTGTATCATCGGCTCCTACGCCTTGGGCCTGAACATCTTCAACCTCTATCTCATGCTCATCGTGGGCGTGGTGGCCTACTTTCTCACGGAAATGGGCTATCCCATCGCGCCCCTGGTCATCGGCGTGATCCTGGGCCCCATGTTCGACGCCAACCTGCGCCGGGCGCTCATGCTCGACCAGGGTTCGTTCATGCCCATCTTCAACCGGCCCGTGGCCTTTATCCTCTTTTTCCTCATTGTCATGACCATGCTCACCCAGATACCGCCCATACGGCGGCTCAAGGACTACGTGGTGGGCAAGATTTGGAGTTTCCTGGTCCTGGTGCTCAAGCGCTGGCCCAAGCAGGTCCTGTGGGGACAAAGCGGCGAGAACAAGCAGAACCTGGTGGCTGCCATTGCCTGCGCGCTTCTGGCCGGGTGCGGAATATTGGCTGCCTTCTCCCTGTCCCTGGCCCTGTTCTTGATGGTGATCATCACCGCGGCCTATGTCCTTTACCTGCAGTACCGGAAGAGTCCGGAACACGGGAACGAGGGGTAGGGCAAGGCAATGATCGGCGTGTCTCCGGCGTACTTCATCTCCAGCCGCACCAAGCGCTTCACGGCCCGGGATATGGCCGAGGGCCTTGGGGCTGTGGCTGAACTCGGCTACACCGCGTTCGAACCCGAGGTGTTTTACACCGAGTTCCTGGACGATTGGGTGCAACAGGGCGCGGCCCAGGTGGCCAAGGCTGCCAGGGACGCAGGGCTGACTCCCTCCATGTTCGTTGCCCATTGCCTGCAGGAAGCCTTTTGCGACCCCCGGACCCTTGAATCGGACCTGGGCTTGGACGAGATGGACAAGGTCCTCGACATCTGTGGCCATTTTCCCGAGACCGATGTGGTGTGCGTGGCCCTCATGACCTTTGATCCGGGATCGGGAATGGTCACGGGCCAAGATTACACGCGTTGGCAAGGGTGGGTCATGGAGAAGCTGGGGATCATGCACGAGAAGGTCGTGGCCTCGGGCCGCAAGCTCTGCGTGGAGATATTGCCCGGCGCTGTGATCGGCGGCATTGACGGGCTCCTGCGCATCAGGGAACAACTCGGCGCCCCAGACCTGGGCCTCAATTTCGACACGGGCCATGCCCACGCCTGCAAGGAAAACCTCGAACTCATTCCCGCCAAGTTCGCCGGAACCATCTACGGCGTCCACCTCTGCGACAACTTTGGCCGGGAAAACATGTCCCTGGCTCCGGGCAAGGGCGACGTTGATTTTGCCTCGCTCATCTCCAGTTTGAAACACAACGGATTCACTGGTTCCTGGGACGTGGAGATCATCTGCGCCCCCGAGCTGGTGGGCCAGGAATACGCGGCTGGATTTGAGTATATCTCCGGCCTGCTCACTGACTCTGCACTGTGAAAAGGAGTGTGTATGACATCCCTGCTTTCGGACAAACCTCTCCATGAGCGCGTTGCCTATCTCCAGGAAAAGGCCAAGGAAGTCCGCCTGCGCATCATTGAGATGATCCACAAGGCCAACTCGGGCCATCCCGGTGGTTCCCTTTCCGCTGCGGACATGGTCACGGCCCTGTATTTTGATTTTCTTCGTCTTGATCCCGAGAAGCCGAGGTGGGCGGACCGGGACCGCTTCATCCTGTCAAAGGGCCATGCCTGTCCGGTTCTCTATGCCACATTGGCCATGCGCGGCTATTTCCCGTTGGAGACCCTGGACACCCTGCGCCAGTTCGAATCCATCCTCCAAGGGCACCCCATCCATAAGACGCCTGGCGTGGACATGACCACGGGCTCCTTGGGACACGGCTTGAGCATCGGATTGGGCATGGCCCTGGAAGGGAAGCTGCGCAAGGCGGATTTTCGCGTCTTTGTTTTGCTCGGCGACGGCGAGATCAACGAAGGCCACGTATGGGAAGCAGCCATGGCCGCATCCAAGTTCGGGACAGACAATCTCGTGGCCATGGTCGACCGCAACCGGCTGCAAATGGACGGCTTTTGCGACGAGATCATGCCCATGGGCGACATTGGCGCCAAGTTCCGCGCCTTTGGCTGGGAAACCCTGGCCATGGACGGCCACGACATGCGCGACGTGGTCCTGACCATTGAAAAGGCCTTGCTGGTCAAGGGCAAACCCACTGTCATCGTGGCTGAAACCACCAAGGGCAGGGGCGTGAGCTACATGCAGGACGTGTGCGGCTGGCACGGCAGATGCCCCAATGAGGACGAGTTCACCTGCGCCATGGATGAAATACGGAGCAACGCATGCCTAGAGAAATGAATCCGAGCAAAGCGGAAAAACCCACGCGCCAGGCCTTTTCCGAGCGCATGGTCGAGTACGGGAGCATTGATGCCGAGTTCATGGTCATGGAGGCGGACATCGGCGGGTCGACCTTTACCAACAAATGGGGCGCGGCCTTTCCCGAGCGCTACTTCAACATGGGCATCGCCGAGGGCAACATGGTCAGCGCGGCGGCGGGAATGGCAGCCGACGGCAGGACCGTGGTCGCGTCGAGCTACGGCGTGTTCCTGACCATGCGCGCGGTGGAGTCCGTGCGGACCATGGTCTGCTACCCCAACCTCAACGTGAAGTTCCTGTCCTCGCACGGCGGCGTGACCGCGGCCATTGACGGCGTGACCCACCAGGCCACCGAGGACATCGGCATGGTCACCACCCTGCCCAACATGCAGGTGCAGCAGCCCTGCGACACGGTGAGCGCGCGCAAGCTCCTGGACTTGGCCCTCACCACACCGGGCCCTGTGTTCACCCGCCTGATGCGCGATCCCTTGTTCGAGGTCTATTCCGAGGACACGGAGTTCCGCATGGGCGGCAGCCACGTGTTGCGCCAGGGAAGTGACATCACCATCGCCACTTACGGGGACATCGTGTTCCAGGCCTTGGAGGCCGCCGCCGAGTTGGACAAACAAGGCGTGAGCGCGGAAGTCATTGACATGTACTGCGTCAAACCCTTCGATACAGAAGCCTTGGTCAAGTCCCTGTCCAAGACAGGCGCGCTGCTCGTGGCCGAGAACCATCAACGCCGCAACGGGCTGGGCTATGAATTGGCCGCCTTTTGCCTGCGCGAAATGCCCGTGCCCTTTGACAACCTGGGCCTGCGCGACACATTCGCCGAGAGCGGCAACTACTACAAAGTTCTGGAAAAATACGGCATTTCCGCCAACTGGATAGTTACGACAGCCCAGGAAGTCCTGGCCAAGAAGGGATAACATCATGCTGAAAATGGGCATTATCACCGGCTTTCTCGGCCGCACCAAGGACCGGTTCCACGAATACAACGAACCCCTTGATCTGGAAGCCAAGTTCAAGCTCATGAACTGCATCCACGGCATTGACGGGGTGGAGATCGTGTACCCCTATGAGGTGAGCGACGCCGAGGCAGTCAAGGCGCAGCTCCAGCAGCATGACCTCCAGGTCGCGGCCGTGAACGTCAATGTCAAGGCCGAGCCCGAGTTTGTTTCAGGCGGTCTGACCTCGGACAATCGCGTGATCCGCGACAAGGCAGTGCAATTCATAAAAGACTCCAAAGACTTTGCCGCTGCCGTGGGCGCGGACAAGGTCACCTGC
>QZKZ01000106.1 GCA_004796465.1 Desulfovibrio sp. | reverse complement strand
GCAACTGGAGGCCTTGCAGCGGAACGTATCGTCCGGTCCGCGCCAAAGCCCGGCCAAGCGGGTCAAGGTGACCAATGCCTATGGGGGAAGCAGCGAGTACGTGCTGGAATCCCAGGGCAAAGAATCCGAAGCCCTTCACCAAGAGGCACCAGCACCCCCGGATGATCTCTTGGGCTTGCCCTTGGTGGTCCAATCCGGGCCCCAGGAGTTCTTCGGTGTGGCAGGCAAGTCAGCCGGCCATTTTTCGCTCAATGATTTTACCGAACTCTTGGCTCGGACACACCACGGCGGGCAAGCCTTTACCCTGTCCTGGGACAAGCAGGACCAGGGTTGGCAACTCCTGGCGCGCCAGGAACAAGCCATTCGTCCCGAGGATTTCACCCTGTTGGTGCAACAGGCCACAACGCCCCGGGGCAACCAAGTCGCTGTACTCAAGCACTACATGGTCAAAGGCGAGGAAGCACCACCGCCTAATCTCTACGGGTATATCAAGCAGCTCAAGGACAAAGTCTGAGTCAAGAAAAGGGCGCGCAGCTCTTAGGCCGTGATGTTCAGGGTAGCGCCTTTTATGGGCAGGGATGTTGGGACGAGATCGGTGCTTGCGGCCAGAAGCCGGGCCGGATCGGTTTCCGCCGGAATCAGGCCGCGTTCGGCCAGGACCGAGGCTACGGTTTCCAGGCCTTGCTCCAGGGAAGCCGGATCTGAAGTGGTGGCGTCAGTGAGTTCTTCCAGCGTGGCTTGTAAGGATTCCAGCAGGGAGGGGGTTTCCGCGTCTTGGGAATCCAAGGCTCCCTCGGCAGCTGAAAGGCTCAGGGACACAATATCCGCCCCTTGCCAGGTTGAGGCGTAGAACTGCTCGTTCAGGCCGTTTTGAAAGTGGTCGTTCATGGCCTGGTTCAGGTCGCCGTTAAAAAAATTCAGGGCCTTGTCACCCGCGGCAAAGCCAAAGTTGCGGTCCAGGAAGCGAACCCCTTGCAGCAAGCCTCGGCCCAAGTTCTCCTCGGTCACCTCGCTGTTGCCAATGCCTTGATACACCAAGCCCATGAACGCGGTAGCGGCTTTATCGCCGAATTGGCCCCGGATGTAGTCCACCGCGCCTGCCAGGGAACTCTCCAGTTCAGAGCCACCCGAGGAAAGACCGTCTCCTTCCTTGGAAACGGTAGGGGCCGGTTGCGCGCCCCCGGGTAGTTGGGGCTCCTCTTGGGGAGCCGGGGCCGACCGGCGAACAATGTCTTGGGCAAAAGCTTGGCTCGTGGCCTGCAAGGTTTGCGAAGACAAGGAAAAACCTGGTCCCGAACCAAAGGTTCCGGATCGGCTCACAAAGGGGGAAAGCCCTTGCCCAATATATCCTTGCACGATCATGGTCATACTTCTCCAAAGAAGTTCTTCATCCCCTTGAATCGGACGGCTCAGGGCTTTCTTTAGGGTGAAGAAGAAAAAACGCGGAATTATAGTGCCCATGCTGCTTCTTGCCAAAAAGAAGAGGAATACCTAGGTATATCTCCCGTGCCTGAAACAACAAGGGAGGAGTCGTGAACGTAGTCTGCGAAATCGCACCGGCAGAGAAGTGGCAAGCTGATGTGCTGGTGCTGTTTGTGTATTCCGGAGAAGAGGAGACCCGGCCCGAACCGTATGCCGGGTTAGAGAAAGTTATGGCCGAGGCGGTCCCCTGGCTGGCCGGGAGCCCGGCCTTTGCCGATTTTGAAGCGGCCAAGGCGAGCACCTCGGTAGCATATGCGCCTGAAGCAATAGATGGTGGCATCAAGCGAGTGGTGCTCGCGGGTTTGGGCCCCCAAGCCAAGTGCGATGGATATTGTTTGCGCGAAGCCGCGAGCGCGGCCCTGGCCAAATGCCGCTCCCTCAAGTGCGTCCGGGCGGCCCTACCCCTGGATGTGCTTGACGGCTTGCCCCTGGAGCAAGGCAAGGCCTTGGAAGAGGTCGTATTCGCCGGGCTCCAATCCGGCTATACGTATGAAGAGCTGAAATCGGAAAAGGACAAAAAGGTAGGCTTTCCCGAGGAATTGGTTGTGCTGGGTAAAGCCGATCCAGATCAAGCAATCCATACGGCCCTGAAGCAGGCCCAGGCGGCCCATGCTGGAGTCGCTTTGTGCAAGGACTTGGTCAATGCACCGCCCAACGTGGCGGACGCCGATTATATGGCTGAAGCTGCCAAGGACATGGCCGATCAATACGGCTTTGCCATTGAGGTGATGGACAAGGATCAAGTCAAGGAAATGGGCATGGGCGCTTTTTACGCGGTTGCCCAAGGCAGCGACGGACCAGCCAATCTCATTGTGCTCAAGACCAAAGCCGCGATCCAAGACAACGCCAAGCCCCTGGCCGTAGTGGGCAAGGGCGTGACCTTTGATACGGGCGGCATTTCCCTCAAGCCGGCCTCGGCCATGTCCTCTATGAAAGCCGACATGGCTGGGGCCGCGGCCGTGCTTGGCCTGTTCAAGGCTTTGGGCGAGTTGGGCGTCGACATTCCCGTGCTGGGCGTGGTTCCTTGCACGGACAACATGCCCAGCGGCAAGGCGTTTCGGCCCGAGGACGTGGTCACCACCTTGTCCGGCAAGACAGTGGAGATCACCAATACCGACGCTGAGGGCCGCTTGCTGCTCTGCGACGGCCTGACCTATGCCCAGCGCTTTGATCCTTCCCTGGTTGTTGACTTGGCCACGCTAACGGGCGCATGTGTCATTGCTTTGGGCAACCATGTGGCTGCTGCGTTCGGCACCAGCGAGGAGCTTGCCGCCGAGCTTCGCGAACTGGGCGACCAGCAGGGTGAGCGTTATTGGCCCATGCCCTTGTGGGATATGTTCTTTGAGGGCCTGAAAAGCCCGGTGGCGGATATGCAGAACTCAGGTCCCAGGGAAGGTGGAGCTATTGTTGCGGCCATGTTCCTCAAGCAGTTCGTGGAAGATGGCGTGGACTGGTTGCATCTGGACATCGCAGGCCCGGAGGTCACCAACAAAAAAGGTGGAGCGTCAATGGCCACAGGTTTTGGCGTGCGGACTTTATTGGCTTTGGCCCGGGAAAAGTACATGCAGTAACGCGGCGAAAAAAAAGAAAAATATCAACGGCCCTGGAGTTTCCCATAGGGAAACTCCAGGGCCGTAAACACTGCAGCTGTACTCAGCTTTTTCCATCAATAATAAACGTACACTGGCGTGCCCACGGTAACCACGCCAACGATTTCCTCACCTTCCTGGTTGTGCATGCGGATGCAGCCCGAGGAAGCACGTGTGCCGATTGCCTCGGGCGTGTTAGTGCCGTGGATGCGGAAGCCGTGGCCATGGGAGAGATGCATTTTGAAGGAGCCCATGGGATTGGCTGGGCTGCCCGGAGCCACGTAATCAGGAAGTGTATTGCCTCTGGCCTGGGCTCGGCGATGCATGTTTGCAGTAGGCGACCACGAGGGATTGTGATCAATGGCTGTAATTTCCCCCCAGCCCAGAGGCGCGGGAATGTCTTCTCTGGGTGTGGCCACGCTGAACGTACGCGTTAACACCTGCTCTCCATCCGGAGTCAGTTCGTACAACCACAAACGGCATTGGGACACGCTGACCTCAATGAGATAGTCGGCTTCAGGGTCCAGGGATGGAAGCGGCTCAGCCTGGGCGAGCAAAACATCGCCAGGGCCCGGTGTATCCAATTCAAGGGTGATGACCACGCGCCTGTTCTGACTGCGCCCTTCTTCGGTTTGGTTGTCAGCCACCGGTTCGGCCTCGCCAAAACCATGGGCCGCGAGATTGTCAGCATTCACGCCACAACGCCGCACCAACTCGTCCCGTAGGGATTCGGCGCGGACTTGGGACAGGACGAGATTATTGTCTTGAGTGCCAACGCTGTCGGTATATCCCGCAATGTGGGCACGGGCCGTTGGATTGGCTCGGAGAAAACGGCCAATGGCTAAGAGAAGTTGGTAATCCTCACTGTTCAGCGAGCTTTGGCCGGTGCGGAAGTGCAGGGTAAAGGCCTGGCCGCTGGGGTGGCCTGATCTGGCGCGTGGGGTGGCAGGATCAAAAAGAAGAATTTCAACGCGCCTGTTGGCCAGGCGGCCTTCCTCGGTGGTGTTGGGGTACAGGGGATGGGCGTCTCCCAGGCCCACGGCCATGACATTCCCGGAATCAAGGCCAAGGGTTTCGGCTAAGTATTGGCAAATCCTCTGGGCTCGGTCCTGGGTCAGGGCCAAGTTGGTGGAAGAGTTGCCAAGGTTCCAAGTGTGTGCCTTGACGAGCAGCCTGGCCTGGGGGTGGTTCTCCACGAAGTCGGCCATGGTTTGCGCATGTGAAGAGAGCAATGCCTCGAGGCGAGGGATGCGGGTGTCATCAGGCAGGGGCAAGCCGAATTCCAGACTGGCGATGGAGTCAAGGGTTTCCAGGGAAGGTAAGGTAACTGAGTGCTCTGGAGCGCTTGTTTCAACACGTTGGGATGTTGTGAGGATTGGATCTGAAACTGGCTCGGCAACCCTGTAGGGCTGAGAGGTATGGGTAGAACACCCGGCCAGCAGTAGTCCCCCCGCCAAGATATACCCTAGTAGGCGCAGCCTCATCTTTCTCCCCTTCCTGAACGGGTTGCGCCGCCAAGATCCCCATCTCACGGCGAAACCTGGATTTTCAAGCCCTATGGATAGATTTCATGGGCTTGGATACAACAACTTCAATCTCCTATGAGCTAAGGGCGTAAAAGGAGTTATTGAATACTATCGGCATGTTCAAAAGGATTCTTTAGACTTCCCCCAATCCCTGAGCCTCATTGCCGAGACAACAGGGAACAGGAATATAGCATAGGTACTGAAGAGGATTCAATGGCGGGCGAATTGTTCCGCTTGGTTGGGGAGGGGGAATCCTGCAAGAACAAGGAAATTGGCGGGCATGGGGAATGGGTCTGGCAAGAAGCGGGTTGGAACGCTATATTGCAGCCATGATGCAGGTAGGCAATCTTTTGGCCCGTCATCCCGTGCGGGCCTTGGAACTGATCGGGGCCACACTGGTAGCGACCCTGCTGAGTTTTTCCACGGCGCTGTTCACCATGCATGTGTTGCGCAGGTATGTGGCCTTTGGAGTTGACGGGACTCTGCTGCTGCTCACCCTGGGAACCCTTGTGGCCTTGGGCTTGCTGTTGTGGCTGTTGGCCGTGCGTAGCGCCCTTGCCCAAGCCTTGTGCAGCCACCATGCCCTGTTAATGGAACAGGACATGATCAAAGCGGCTGTATCCAGCCCGGTTTCTGGTCAAGTAAGGCCGGGGCATGGCAACATGGTGCCAGAGGTTGGCTCGGCCATGCAAACCCACTACGCCGCCTTTGAAGCGGGCAATTTTACAGCTGTCTTGGATGCGCCCTGTTCCCTCCTGTTTCTTGCCGCTATCGCCTGGATTCATCCGGGGTTGGGGGTTCTCGGTGGAATTGGCGTGATCGTTGCCGCTGTATTGGGCAAGGCGGCGCAGGCCAGGGCGGCCAAGACTGCTGAGAAGGCCAATGAAGCCGTGGCAGACATGCGCGCTTCGATTTCAAGCCTGGCGAGTCAAGGCGATACCCATAAGGTGTTCGGCTCGGGCCCGGACCACGAAGCGTGTATGGCCGGAACCATTCACCGGGCCCATGAGAAGCGCATAAACCTGGGCCGCCGGGCCGCCGGGTTCGAGATCATGACGGGCTGGGCAAGCTCCATGACCACGACAGCTTTATATGCTGGTGGTGCGGTGTTGGCTGTTGCAGGCGAGATCACCGTGGCCGAATTCATCGGTGTGAGCATTCTTGGGGCCAGGGCCTGTCAAATAGCCATTCGCTATCTTCAGGCCAGGACAAAATTCATTGCGGCTTCCCAAACAAGCACTGGACCAGGTTTCCAATCCTTTTCTCCAAGTAGCGATGGAAGCTACGGCTTGGAAAACTATTCCGGGGAAATTGAACTACGAGACGTTGCCCTGGCTTCTCGCCCCCAAGGCAAGCCCGTGCTCAAGGACTTGTTCCTGCGCCTTGCTCCTGGCCACTGCGTCGTGGTTACCGGACCGAGCGGTTCGGGAAAAGCCATGCTGACCCGCGCCTTGGCCGGATTGTTGCCCCAAGAGCAACTGATCCAAGGCAAAATCCTGTTGCAAGGTGTCGATAGCAAAGAAATAGCTCGGGAATGGTGGCGAACCCAGGTCATGTATATGCCCAGGGAGCCGGTCTTCTTCAATCTTTCCATTCGTGACAACCTACGGGCCGCGAGCATGGGCAGACCCCTGGATGACGGGAGCCTTGCCCGGATGCTCAGCAGGGTCGGGTTGGATGGGTTTGTGTTCAGCAGCGCCGAAGGCCTCAATGGAATGCTGCACGATCAAGGACGCAACTTGCCTTTGGGGCAGAGAAAACGTTTGGCCCTGGCTCGCGCCTTGGCAACGGGCGGCCCTGTGGCGCTTTTTGATGAGCCTTTGGAAGGCCTGGATCACGAGGGCCGGAAACTCGTGTTGGGGATCATCAAGGAGCTGAGGAACGCGGGAAAATCCGTTGTAGTGGCGGGAAACGATCCCGAGTTGGCCTTCCTGACAAACCAGTGCGTGGTGTTACAGCCCGGGAAAACGCCCCATGTCAAAGGAAGTGTTGAAAACATAAAAGCAACGGACCTTGCCCAACGCATGAAATGGACGGACAGGAAGAAAGGTGGTCATTCAAGCACCACTTTAGATGTTCAGTTGGAGCCCATGCTGGGCAAACGGCTTCAGGCTTGGGCAGTGATGGCCTGCTTTCTGATTTTTTGTGTTTGGTCCGGGGGGTCACGCCTGGCCATGGTCAGCCATCTGCATGGCCGGGTCGCTGTGAGCAGCGGTGTTGCTCCGATTGAGCACCTTGAGGGCGGCATTGTGGCCGAGATCCTGGTGAGGGAAGGCGAGCAAGTAGAGCAAGGGCAGGTAGTATTGGTCATGAAAGAAACCATGGCCGGGGCTAATGTGGGCGAACTCGGCGCACGCATCCGTTCCCTTGAAGCTGACGTGGCCCGGTTCCGGGCCGAGGCGAACCCTGGGGACGCCCGACAGAGCGATGAGCCGCTGTATCCAGAAGTCTTGCAGCAAGAAGAACCGGAACTTGTGCAGGATTCCCTGGCCCTATTCAGGGTCAGGACTGGGCGGCTGGCCAGCGATTTAGCGGCCCAACAAGAAGTGATCAGCCAAAGCATGGAGCGGATCGCGGAAGTGGAGGCGCGTCTGGAGAGCTCCAGGAACGCCTTGGCCCTGCTGCAACAGGAACTGGCCCTCAGCCAAGAGCTACTGAAAGACCAACTGACTACACGGCTCGACCATTTGCGGCTACTGGGCCAAGCCGCCATGCTGGAAGCCGCGATTGTCGAGGACGAGTCCCTATTGCTCGCAGTATCGACCGAAGCAGCCCAGGCCGAGAAGGAACTGGCAGCAGTGAGCCGGGATTTCAGGGTCGAGGCCCTGGAAAAGCTGATCGGAACTCATGAGGAACTGGCCGTGCTGGCGGCGCGTATGACCAGGTATGAAGATTCCCTGACCCGAACCATGTTGCGCTCGCCCATTGACGGTTTCGTGCAGGACCTGTTTGTGGTCAACCCCGGCGAGGTGGTGGAGCCCGGGGAAACCCTTCTGCGTGTGGTGCCGGACAGGGACCGGCTGGTGGTGGAGGCGCGCTTGCCTGTGGGAGAAATCGGGTACGTGCATCAGGGGCAACACGCGCTCATCAGGCTGGATTCACCTGACGCGGGCATATACGAGCCCATGGCGGCCATTGTTGAGCGCATAAGCCCGGATGCGGTCCGTTCCCCAGACGGTCCGCGCTACTACCAGGTGCGGCTGGTGACCAAGGAACAGGGCTTTAGCGGACCGGACCGGGAGTATACCCTTTATCCCGGCATGGTGGTGCGTGTGGCCGTGGTCGTGGGAGAGCGCTCCTTGTTGCGCTACCTCTTGTCGCCCTATTTCCTGGACAGCATACCCGGTAACGTCCGGAACCATTCCGAGGATATCTCATGAGCAGCCCTGCTGGACCAGGAGCAAGCGCTCCTGCGCTGCCCAAGGCGATCATCTTTGACCTGGACGGCGTACTCATCGATTCCTGGGACGCAACCATGTTCTTTTACGAACAGGCCAGAAATTCCCTTGGGCTCGGAGCCCTAACGCCCGAGGAACAGGCCGTGGCTTTTACCTCGCCCGTGGCCGAGGCTGTTGAACAGCTTTTTCCCCGGGAAAAGCGTGTCCAGGCTATGCAAGCCCTGTGCTCCGTCACTGAGCAGGAGGTTCGGGCCCGCATCCGGCCCATGCCGGGAGCCAAGGAGTGCTTGGCATTGCTCAAGGAGATGGGGGTGAGCTTGGCCGTGAACACCAATGGGGGCCGGGAAGCCGTTCAGACGTTGCGGGAAATGGATCTTCTCGGGTTCGTGGATTTGGTGGTGTCTGCGGAAGACGTGCAGCGGCCCAAGCCTGATCCCCAAGGCCTTGAGCGTATCCTGGAACAGCTCGGGATTTCCCGCGGACACAGCGTTTTCATTGGCGACTCCGTGGTGGACGCGGCCACGGCCTTGGCTGGGGGAGTGCGGTTTTGGGCGTTCGGCAATGATCAACTCATTGCGGAACAGCATATTCCCGAGTTTACATCTTTCATGCAAAGCTTGAAGAAATTAAGCACCTTTGACTCACGGGGGGAAAGGTAATGGGGAAACGGGCAGTTGTGTTCGCCAATGGCGATGTCAGGGATCCCCGGTTGCAGCAGCGATGGCTCAAACAGGGGGACCTGCTCATTTGCGCGGATGGTGGGGCGCGGCATTGCCTGGCCATGGGCCTTGCCCCTCTCCTGGTCGTGGGTGATTTCGACAGCATCAGCCCGGAGCAGGCCGAGGAGTGTGCAGCCTTGGGCACCACCCTGGAGCGGCATCCCGTGGACAAGGACAACACGGACCTGGAGTTGGCCTTGGCCCGGGCCGTGGACATGGGCGCGGACCAAGTGCTGGTCCTGGGGGCCTGGGGGGACGAGCCAGACCATACCCTGGGCAATCTCTTGGTGTTGGCGGGTTCGGAGTATTCCGTGCCCATGGCCATTGCCCAGGACAATTGCTTGATCCGCGTGTTGCGCGATCATGAGGAGCTGGTCATCAAGGGCCCTCTGGACGGCATGGTCAGCGTACTGGCCTTGAGCCGCCGCGTCAGCGGCATTACCTACGCAGGCCTGAAGTACCCTTTGATGGACGCCGTGCTGGACCGGGGCAGCGGCCGCGCCTTGCGAAACAGAATAGTGGAGAATCCTGCCTGCATTCGCATTGGCAAGGGGTTGCTGTGGACCATGCATGAAGTTTTTGAGCCTTAGAGCAGAAGCCTGTTGTCAGTATGTAATACCAAACGCATTACGAAAAGAGTGACACTGCCCTGTGGTTTGCAAAAAAGTTCTCAAATTCCAGCAAAGAAATTCCAGACGCTGCTCATAACCGCAGCAAGGAAGGGATGCGGCACAGGTAGGGGGCCAAGGTGGGATAAGGGTTCCCAGGAAGGAATGATATGCGAATGCTGTTGGTGTTGGGAAGGAGTGCTCTCTGGAAGTTCAGGACAACACGCTGAGCTCCAATGGGTGTTTTTGAGTATGGGTCCGGCACTCCGTGGATATCCGTATTACAGTTGTTCAAAGTATTTACTTTAACATTTTGTTGGCGAGAGGACTGACAAAATTGAAAAAAACATACGTATATAAAGTTGTGCTTGAGGTGTTCTTGGGCTCCCTTTCCAACCATAATCCTTGCTCACCATAAACAATGGGCAAGATTTTTCGGGTGGGTAAGGTGTTCGTTGGATGATCGAGTTTCCAGTGCATCGGAATGCCGGGGTCCCCATGCCCTAGGAAAGCCCGCTGAAATGTGCTACCCCCCTTTTCGCTGGGAATAGGCGGTTCAGATCACGGCTACCCGGCCAACACCCAAGGGGTGCGGCGCAGGGCCTTGCCTGTCAGGAAAAAGGAGTTGGCCTACGCGGCACGAAGTGAGTAGGAAAAGCTTCCCAAAGGGAGATGAGTAATGAAGAGATTTCTCCAGATTATATTGGTGACAGTGGCACTGGCAATCATGGCCGCGCCCTTGGCGGCCCAGGAAGAGGACGCCGGGCCCACGACCCTTGAGTTGTGGTCTCCGGCCCAAGGGGCCGAAGCCGAGCTGCTCAGGTCCCAGATCGAAGCCTACAACGATTCTCAGCAAGACGTTGTCGTGGAAGTATACTTTCCAGACGACCCCTACCTGGAAGCTGTGGATGCAGCGAGCAGCCTGGGGGAAACGCCCGACATCCTGATGGTGCCTTCGTCCCTGGTGGCCTATTATGCTTGGCAAGGTGCGATTATTTCCTTGGATGGGTACGTGGGCGACGAAATGCGCAATGATTTCTTGGCCACCACCCTCAGCCAAGGCGCGTATGAAGGAGAGCTCTACGGGTTGGCCGCGGTGGAGTCCTGTTTGGTGATGTTCGCCAACAACATGTTCATGCATCAGACATTGGCCCGGGTGCCCGAGGGCGCGGAAGACCCGTGGACCAACGAGGAATTTCATGAGGTGTTGATGCGCTTGTCCCGCCTCCACGCCCTTGATGCGGCCATGGATGTACACGCGGACCAGTTTACCAGCACCGAATTCATGAACTTCGTGTTTCATCCCATGTTCGCGGGACAAGGCGGCGCTTTGCTCAATCCGGAAACCAGTTTGGCTGCCGATGCTTTCAACTCCACCCAGAGCTTGGCCGCTTTTGGGCTGATCGCGGATTGGTTCAACGCTGGCTATGCCTTGGCCGAACAAGACGAGGACCTGTTCATCCAAGAAAAAGCCGGACTGTCCTTTACCGGTGAATGGGCTTGGGAACCTTACAGCCGCGCCCTGGGCGACAAACTGCTCGTGCTGCCCATGCCGATTCTAGGCGAAACTCCGGCCACAACGAGCAGCTCTTGGTCCTGGGCGGTTTCAAGCGCCAGCGATAATCCGGACCAGGCTTGGGACTGCCTTGCCTTTCTCCTGGGCTCAACCCGGATCTTGCAGACATCCACGGTAACGGGCGCAGTGCCCGCCAGAAAAAGCGCGGCTGAGCACTCCGCCGTGTACGGGGAAAACGGCCCCTTGCGCATCCTTGTGGTGCAATTGGACAGCATTGGTGTGGCGCGGCCCGATTCTCCGGCCTATGGCCTGGTGAGCCGCATATTCGCCGAAACCCTGCTTTCCCTGGCCGGTGGTGGGGACGTGGTCCAAACAGTGGGGGACGCCACCCAGCATCTGGACTCCGAGCTGATGCGCTTGGGATTTGCTCCCTTGCCCGAAATCGTTACAGAGTAAGACACCCAGTAATCCGTATTTCGATCCATTCGTAACAACACGTAATACTCCTGCAACGGGCTGCCCGGCATAAGGCCGAGGCAGCCCGTTTTTTTATGTGGAGTAAGTATTCTCCCCGGCCCGGGCTTTGCAGAAGCAAAAGACAAGAAAGTATGGTATGAAGGAATGGAATCCAAACAAGCCGGTTCACAACTCAAGGACAGCGGGGGGTTCGCAGGGGCTGGCCGGAAACGGTTTGACTTTGTGATAATATGGATTAGTACTGATAGTGTGCAAAAAAGCGCCGCGCTGTCCGTCCAATGAGCAAAAAAGGTGCATGAACATAAAGGGGTACCTGCCATGAAGAACTATCTCGTGCATTTTCTCGCGGTAATTCCCAAACAGAAACGCAGCATGAAGACCGTGAAGGCCAAAACCACCAAGGAAGCCGTGGCCAAAGCGAAAAAAGCCGTAGGTGGCGGCGGGCCCTTGCCGTCCTTTGACGTGACAAGGGTCCTGGGTTTGCCGGGCAAGTATTTTGTCCACTACAAGACCACTGTTGACGAGGAAAAAACAGGGACCGTGGTGGTCCAGGCTGATTCAAAAGATCAGGCCGTGATCAGCGCGGGAGAGGAAGTGGGCAAGGACGACCTCACGTCCCTGCTGCCGCCTTTCAAGTCCTTTAAGGCCACCAAGGTTGTGGAATTGGGCGAATAATCCGGGTAAACACAAGCTCTTGCCAGGGCGGCCTTTGGGCCGCCCTTTTTTTATGGGCCTGCTAACAAAATTGGCAGGGATGAATGACAAAAAAGCAATATTAAACTTCGGTGACAACGACAAATTGTACTCTCAATACGTTGCTTTTTGATCCTCTTCATGTAGGCAGCTTAAAGGAAAAAAATCTTTGGGCAAGCCGCTTCTCAAAAGTAAGCGGCGTATCAGGGGGAGATCCAAAGAGATCTTGGTGTGTTGCGGGTAATACCACGCCTAAGAAACAAGCCAATTGGGGGGAGTATGAAACTCACCTTGCAGTTTCGGATCACCGCCGCGCTCATCGGTGGGTTGGTGTTGGTTGTAGCGCTGTGCTTAGGCCTTTTCTTCCTGTATCTGAACGAGTTCTCCCGAGATCGGTCCGCATCGGCGGAAACCTCCATCATGAATTCCCACAAGGATCAACTTGTGGAGATGGTCGCCCTGGCGCAGGGCGTAGTGGAGTCCCATTACGCCATGTCCCAAGACACCGAAGCGCTCAAGGCCCACACAGCCGAAGAACTCAAGCGGGTCTTGGACGCAGTGACCAACCAAGTCCACGACCTCATCGAGAGTAAGGGCTCAGGACTCACTCCAAGTGAGCTTGAGGCCGAAATCAAGGCGTTGGTGCGCGCGGCCCGTTTTGACGGTGACAACTACATCTGGATCCATGACCTGGGTCACACCATGGTCATGCATCCGGCCAAGCCGGAGTTGGAAGGCCGGGACATGACGGATTTTCAGGACCCCAACGGCGTGTTTTTATTCCAGGAGATGGTTGACCTGTGTGTGGGCCAGGGGGAAGGGGTGGTGGAATACTCCTGGGCCAAGCCAGGCGAGGAGGAACCCAAGCTGAAGATCTCCTATGTCCGTCTCATTGAGGAAATGGGGTGGATCGTGGGCGTGGGCGCTTGGGTAGAGGACCTGGAGGTGGAGATGCAGGGCCGGGCTCTGGAGCAACTGCGCTCCATGCGCTTGCCCGGAGGCAATTATTTTTGGGTTCACCAGGCCACGGAAGCAATCCCGGCCATGGTCATGCACCCCACGGTGCCCTCCTTAGAAGGGCAGGCCATGTCCGAGGAGAAATACATCTGCGCTACCCACGCCCAGTTCGGCCTTGGTGAAGAAATGGAAGAATTGGGCGAGCAGGAACACTTTTTCCTGGTTATGAACCGTGTGGCCCTGGAGTCAGGGCAGGGTTTCGTAATGTACCAATGGCCCAAGCCCTTGGAACGAGGCGTGACAGAAGAGACGTATCCCAAGCTTGCCTGTGTCATGCATTTTGAGCCCTGGGGCTGGGTCATCGGCATGGGTGAATATGTGGACGCCATTGAAACCATGGTGGCCCAGGAAAAGAGCATGTTCTCCTCTTCCATCAACGCCATCATGACCCGCACAGGCTTGCTGAGCTTGCTCTGTATGCTGCTGTTGGCTCTGGCGGGGTACATCTTTACCCGCAGGGATCTGATTCGGCCGGTGGCGGCCTTGCGCAAGGGGTCTATGAAAATCGCGCAAGGAGATCTGGACGCGGGTTTTGAAGGGAAGTTCACAGCTGAACTGCTTGACCTGAAAGAGTCCATGGAGACCATGGTCTCCAGCTTGAAACAAGAAATGGAAACAGCCCATGCCAGGGAGCAGGAAGCAGCAGCGGAGAGCCGCAGGGCGGAAAGGGCGCTCAAACTGGCCACCAAGGCCGGGAAAAAGGAAGAGGCCAGGCGGCTCGGCATGATAAGCGCCAGCGATACCTTGGAAGTGGTTGTCATGGCACTGGACCAAGCTTCCCAAGTCATTGGCCGGGAGGCCGAACATACCCGCTTGGGGGCCAAGGAACAGAAGGATCGCATCGCTGAGATCGCCGGAGCCGTGGACCAGATCAACCAATCCATACTTGGTGTGGCCCAATCAGCGTCGGACGCTTCGAGCCTTGCCGAGGAATCCAGGGTCGTGGCCGGTCAGGGCGCGGAAGTGGCGGGCTTGTCCCGAACAGCCATGGAACAAGTCAAAGCCAAGTCCGAGGCGCTTATGGGCAAGATGGAGGAGTTGGACGGCAAGGCCGAGTCCATTGGTCAGGTCATGAATATGATCAACGACATCGCGGACCAGACCAACCTGTTGGCCCTAAACGCGGCGATTGAAGCGGCGCGGGCAGGAGATGCCGGACGTGGTTTCGCCGTGGTGGCCGATGAAGTGCGCAAATTGGCGGAAAAAACCATGGCAGCCACCAGTGACGTGGATTCGGTGATCCGCTCCATTCAACTCAGCGCCAAGGAAAACGCACAGGAAATGGAACAGGCCATGCGAGCCGTGCACGAGGCCTCGGAGTTGGTTGACGAGTCTGGCCAAGCCCTGGCTGGTATCGCCGATTTGGTCGGGTCTTCAACCGACCAAGTGAGGATCATTGCAACGGCGACAGAAGAGCAGTCAGCAGCATCGGAGCAGGTCCAAAGGACCATGACTGAAATCGTTGAGGTCTGTACGCGCAATGAAGAGGGTGTGCGAAACTGCATGGAGCATATCAGCCAAGTGGGTGAGCAAGTGCAGGAATTGACCAAGCTCAACGGGGTGTTCAGGATAATCGGCCAGGGAGCGGCGCAAAAAGCCGTGGAAAAACTGGCAATTTCAGCGGAGCTTGGCAAGGACGACAGGAAACTCCGCGAAGATGCGCTGAAGCGGCTGGCACAGGATATTCCGGCCATGGAATTGGTGTACATGACCGATATCCAGGGACGACAGGTCACGGATACCATTCCGGGTATGGCGAATCAGGGTCTTACCGTACACAACGGCTTTGGCCAGGACCGCTCGGCCCGTCCCTGGTTCACTGGAGCCATGAAAGAAGGAGATACCTTTGTTTCACCCATCTACACTTCCGAGGCCACGGGTGAGCAGTGTTTGACCATCGCCACGCCGGTCCTGCGCGATGACCATCCCGTGGGGGTGCTGGGAGTGGACATCAGGTTGTTCAGCTCATAAATAATGGCAAACATCGCTATAAAGAGGAAAAGGGGGCTCCTGGAGCCCCTTTTTTATTGGGAATTGCGGTCCATCAGGGCAGTGTCCGTTTCATGACCAACTGCATGGCTGAAACCACGATGTTTTTCACATCCAGCACGCCAGGGGTATCTGTGGGCATTTCCAGCCAGCCAATGGGCGTCAAGCTGACCATGTCCCAGCCCTGACCGCCCAACTCGTTGAGTCGTTCATCCAGGCTGGTGATGGGTTTGGGATCCAGTTCTCCGGTGTTGAACAGCGCGCCTTGGTCAACGATTTCCACGCTGGCGGTAAGGAATTCATATTTCATGGCGTATTCCGTAGGATAGAGCTTGTGCCGCTCGGCTCTGCTGCATGTTCGGGATTTGACCCGTCCATGCTCCTTGGGTAGGGAGCCTCATTCGGCCTGTTGTGGGTCGGGACGGAAATATAACATTTTTTCGCATCCCAGGCATGTTGGCAAAAAAGGCAGGGATGCGCGCAAGGAAACTCGGTATGGCGACACAAGGGCAAACACCCGTGGAAGAGGCTGAAGCCGTCCGTTCGAACTTCATCCGCGAGATCATCGACAGCGACCTGGAAAAGGGAACCTATGGCGACAAGGTCGCCACCCGTTTTCCTCCTGAACCCAACGGGTATTTGCATATTGGCCATGCCAAGTCCATTTGCCTTAACTTTGGCATTGCCCGGGATTATTCTGGCACGTGCAACCTGCGTTTCGACGACACCAACCCGAGCAAGGAAAGTATCGAATACGTGGAGGCCATCAAGAAGGATGTACAGTGGATGGGCTTCTCGTGGGGCGAGCGGCAATTTTTCGCATCTGATTATTTCGAGCAACTCTACCAGTACGCGATTCAGCTGATCAAAATGGGCAAGGCCTACGTATGCAGCCTGGGCCCCGATGAAATCCGGGAATACCGGGGCACGCTCACGGAGCCTGGCAAGGAGAGCCCCTTTCGGAATCGCTCAGTGGAGGAGAATCTCGACCTGTTCACCCGCATGCGGGCCGGGGAATTTCCCGACGGCGAGCACGTGCTGCGGGCCAAGATCGACATGGCCGCGGCCAATGTGATCATGCGCGACCCCACCCTTTACCGGATCAAGCACGTGGCCCACCACCGCACTGGGGACGCCTGGCCCATCTATCCCATGTACGACTTCACCCACTGCTTGTCGGACGCCATTGAGGAGATCACCCACTCCTTGTGCACCCTGGAGTTCGAGAACAACCGGGAGCTCTACGACTGGGTCCTGGATACGCTTGGTTTGAGCCCCAGGCCCTATCAGTACGAGTTTGCCCGCTTGAATCTCACGTATACGGTGCTCAGCAAGCGCCGTTTGATCCAGTTGGTGGAGGAAGGGCTGGTCAATGGCTGGGACGACCCGCGCATGCCCACGCTTTCCGGCCTGAGACGGCGCGGGTATACACCCGAGGCCATCCGCACCTTTTGCGACAAGATCGGCATTGCCAAGAGCGACAACATGGTGGACTACGCCATGCTCGACTTTTGCCTGCGCGAGGACCTCAACGACCGGGCGCCCCGTGTCATGGGCGTGGTCAAGCCGCTCAAGATGGTGATCACCAACTATCCGGAAGGTGGGGAAGAAGAGTTCGAGTTCCCCTACCACCCCGAGGACGAAGCCATGGGCTCGCGCAAGGTGCCCTTTTCCCGCGAGCTGTACATCGAGCAGGACGACTTCCGCGAGGACCCGCCCCGGAAGTACTTTCGTTTGTCGCCCGGCCGGGAAGTACGGCTTCGCTACGCCTACTACGTGACCTGCGAGGACGTGATCAAGGACCCGGCCACGGGCGAGGTCATCGAGGTCCACTGCACCTACGATCCCAAGACCAAGGGCGGTTGGTCCGAGGACGGACGCAAGGTCAAGGGCACCCTGCACTGGGTGTCGGCCAAACATGCGGTGCAGGCCGAGGTCCGCCTTTACGACAAGCTGTTCACCCAGGAAAACCCCATGGACGTTCCCGAGGGCCAGGATTTCAAGGACGTGATCAACGCCGAGTCCCTGGAGGTGGTACCTGGGTATGTGGAACCGAGCTTGGCAAGCGTGGAGCCGGGGTATCACTGCCAATTCGAGCGCTTGGGCTACTATTGCGCGGATCCTGACAGCACGCCGGGCAAGCCGGTATTCAACAGGATCACGACCCTGCGCGACACCTGGGCGCGTAAGGAACGCTCCCAGCAGGGCAAAAAAGCGTAGGTTACATTACCGCAAAGAGTCTTGCGTTTCTGGGGCAGGCAGTGAAGGTCTCCAGCAAGTCCACGCAAAATGATCGTAGTCTTGCGGTATTGCGGATTTTGGGTTAACCGCAATGCTGTAGGGGCCCGCGCCCCGGTTCTTTACGTGAACATGTTGATGGCGCATTCCTCGGCCAGCTTGAGGTACTGCTCCGCGTTCATGATCTCCACACCGTCCAGAAGGTCCTCCGGGCCAAGCCGCATCATGCCCATGGTCATGTGGCAGGCCACCAGCCTCACCCCTTCGAGTTGGGCGGTTTCCAGGAGTTCGCTCAGTTCCGGGATGTTGGCTTTGCCGATCTGCTTTTTCATCATGAACGTAGCCAACAACGACATGCCGGGTATAGCGCCCATAAAGCCGGGGAGATGGAATTTGAGCTTGGCCAGAAAGCCCTTGCGCACGATGTTCAGGCCCATGAAGGTGTAGAAGATGCTTGCCTCGTGGCCCAACCGCGCGGAATTGATGGCCAGGATCAAGGACGGATAAGCGCCGTCCAAGGTGCCTCGGGAACAAATAAAGGTGTACTTCTTGCCCGCGCATTGTGTGTCCGTCATACATGACCTCCTTGGCTGAGGGAGCCGAGCTGCATACTCGACCTGGTTGGGAAGATATTACCACGCTTCCCTGTTCCCGCAAGCAAGGAAAGATCTATTCTACCAACAGACATCTTCTCATGAAGTTGCGGCAATCTCCCAAGACAGGGAGCCGTGCGCAACGCGCAACAGCCAAGTTGCTCCGTCCTCAGTGCGAACCTTGAAATAGCGGTGCTCCGGTTCGACCCACTGGTCCAAGACCTTTTCGACGCGAACCGTCTGTTCCTGAAAATGGATGCGGCGCGGGGTCTGTTCGCCGCGATACCCGGCGTAGCACTCGACATGTACGGGAACAAAGCCTTGGCCCATACCGCCACCTCGTTGTCAGGTTCTTGTGTTTCGAGTCAGCGTCGCGGTCACGGCAATGCCGACCAAGGTCAGGCAGGCCGAGAGCTTGTAGCTGATACTGAAGCTGCCGGTCAGGTCGGCCAATTCACCGGCGGCCGTGGGGCCGACAACTTGTCCCACCGCGAAAAAGAAGGTGATGATGGAAAAACCCGCTGCGGCCCTGTGCGTTCCCAGCCGGTCGGCAATGGTCGCCAGCATGACCGTGGGAATGGACCAGGCTGCCAGTCCATAGAGTCCTATGGACAGATACAGCGCACTTACGCCCAGATCAAAGCCGGCCAACAGATACGCAGCAGTTTGCACGGCAAGGGCGGCGGCAAGTCCGATCTTTCGGCTGAAGGTGTCGGAAATCCATCCAAACACAGGACCGGAGAATAGGCTGAAAAACCCGACCCAGGCCCAAAACCGTCCGGCTGTGGCCTCGCTCAAGCCGTGTTCATCTATCAGGGTAGTGACGATAAATGTGCCGTAAATGATGTAGGTCACGCCAAAGGTGAAGTAAATGATTCCCAAGCGGCGCAACAGGCTCCAGTCTTGTCTTGAGAACCCCTTGGCAGTAGTTGGCGGCGGAGTCCTGCGTCCATGGGAGCCGGTCATTTCGAGCCCTTTGTCAGAGGGCGAGTTGCGCAGCACCAACCCGGCAAGCACACAAGAAAGGGCGACCGCCCCGGCAAGGAGCATCCAGCTCAACCGCCAGCCCTCGGGACCGGAGGCATGGCCCACATGGGGCACAAGAAAGCCGGAAAAGATGATGCCCAGGCCATTGCCCGCAATGACCAGGCCCGTGGCCGTGCCGCGCAAGGAAGGGGCGAACCAGCGCGAAACAAGCGCCATCATGGAAATGTTCGCCGCGCCCGACCCCACGCCGGTGAAGGTGTAGCACACCAAGGCCAAGGGATAGGTTCCAGCAAGCCCGAGCAGAGCCATGGTCGCGGCGATGACGCCCAGCCCGAGCACGATGGAGGCGCGAAAGCCCAAAAGCTTGGCCAAGGCGGGAGCCAAGGCGACCATCAGGAGATAACCGATGAAGTAGCCGGTGCCGATGTAGCCCCGTTGCCCGTATGTCAGGTCCAGGGCCTCGGACATGGCTGGAAGCAGCATGCCAAAGGAAAACCGGGCCAAGCCCAGGCAAGAAAACATAACAAGAACGCCGCTGCCCACGAT
>QZKZ01000246.1 GCA_004796465.1 Desulfovibrio sp. | reverse complement strand
TTTTTCAGAGTCATCTGGGACATGGGGCAGCCCTTGCATGCGCCGGTGAGCCGGACCTTGACGATGCCGTTGTCCGTGACCTCGACCAGTTCCACGTCACCGCCGTCAGCCTGAAGCACGGGCTTGATCTTGGCCAGGGCTTGTTCCACTTGCTCTTTCATGGGTCTCTCCTTGCGGGCCGCGAGGGGGCGCGGCCACGGGTTTTCCTCAAACACCCTGCTCCACCGGATCAGGCCACATGGACCTCGTACTTTTCCAGAAAGCCGGTGGGATGGTACGAAAGTTTTGCCTTCCTGAGGCCCTCGTCGTCAAGGTCCTGTTCCCGGTTGACCAGGACAAAGCGCTGGCCCTGGTCTTGGAGGAACATCTGGTTCATGGCCTGGTACACGCCGCGAAAGCCGGGTTTGCCCTTTTCGAAATGTATGACCACGGTGTCCTTGGTCAGGGGTTCGGCCACGGTGTAGGCCACCATGTGGCCGTCCACGTACAGGGAACCGCCCAAGAGGCCGGGGATGCGGTCCCAGTTGGTCAGGGTGCGCAGGACCGCCTGGTTCTCGGCGATGAGCGCGGGGGAATCCTCGCATTCCCGCCACTGGCACCACTCGTCCTGGAGCTCCAGGGCCTCTTCCACGCAGTCCGCGTCCATGGGCCGGTATTCCCAGTCGTATTGCTTCTTGAACTGGTTGAGGTGGTTCTTTTTTTTGTGAAAGCGGTTGCCCCTGAGTTCGGTGAGCTCGGCCACGGAATAGAGATAGTCCCAGTGGCCACGGGACTCAACCAGTTTGCAGCGTTCCGCGAGTTTGTTTTTCCAGATTTCGGCCAGTTGGGAGGGCACGCGGATATAGCGGTCGGTGTTGCAGATGATGGGGCAGGCGTCCCAATCCACATCGTGCCAGGGACCCACAGGAGCCCAGTACACGGTCTCGGGAATGGTCTGGCGAATCCATACGCACTGATTACCGAACAAGTATTCCAGGCCGTATTCCTCGGCCCAGCCCCAGAGGTTGGCGAAGCTGTAGTCCGAGGCCTTTTGCGGGCACAGGGCAAAGCGTTTGAGGTATTCCTCCTGCATGTCCAGAGAAATGGGCTTATACTGTTGGGGCATTTTTCGCGGCTCCAGGAGTGATTTGGTTGGGGGAAGGCGCGGGCGATGTCCTGGCGTTGCGGCCCGTGCGCATGGCGAATCGCTGCCAGTTGCCGAACAGAAACACGCAGAACATGACCGAGGACTGAAAGATCTGGGAGATGAGCATGGCCACCCACACGCCCGAAGAATCCTGCCAGATGTGGTGGCCCATGATGTAGGCTGTGGGCAGCCTGAGCAGCCAGGCCGAGATGCCGAAGATGGTCAGGTTGTACACGGTGGCGCCCGCGCCGGTCATGATCCCGCCCATGGTCATGGTGGCCACGGTAAAGGGAATGGCCAGGATGTTGTAGAACAGATAGTCGATGATCTGGGCCTGGACTCCGGGTTCGGGAGAGACCAGGACGGCCAGTTCAGGTGCGAAGATCCAGACCACGCCGCCAAAGAGCGAGATGGACCCGCAGGCCAGGGCCAGGATGCGCAGTCCCGTGCGTTTGGCTTCCTCGGGCTTGCCCGCGCCGAGCAGGTGGCCGGTGAGTATTGACGCCGTCAGATTGAAGGCGAATCCGGGCAGGAACAGGATGGCTTCGATCCGAAGCCCGGCGGTCATTCCGGCCATGGCGTCAACCGGGGCCAGGGGCAGGGAGGCCACGATAGCGAAGGTGACCATGGAGGCCGTGTTCCACAGGATCTGCATGGCTCCGGCAGGCCAGGCCACCTTGAACAGGAAGCGGAAGGCCCGCTTGATCCAGCGCAAGGGGGGAAAGGCGTCGCGGGTCAGGAATCCCGTACGCCAGAGCACGGTCATGTTGAAGATGGTCCCGGCGAGCACCGAGCCGAAGGTGGCCCAGGCCACGCCCTTGTAGCCCAATTCGGGCAGGCCCCACATGCCCAGGCCCAAGCCGAAGTCGCCAATGGCGTTGACCACGGTGATGAGGATCATGGACGCCAGGGGCACGTGCACCCATTTGCGCGCGCGGAACACGGCGTTGGTGATCAGGAGCAGGTAGTAGGCCGGAATCACCAGTAAATACACGCCCAGGAAATAATCGGTGATGTCGGTGAGTTCTTGGGGCACCTGCAGCAGTGAGACCACGGGCCGTTTCAGGGGAAAAGCCACGCTGAGCAGCAGGGCGCTGAAGACCAGGGCCAGGATCAGGCTCATGCCGGAATAGCGGCGGGCGCGCTTGGGCAGGCCCGCGCCCAGGGACTGGCTCACGGCCGTGGAC
>QZKZ01000230.1 GCA_004796465.1 Desulfovibrio sp. | reverse complement strand
GCCGTGGACGTGCCGTTGCCCACGGCGATGGCCAGGACCAGGAAAAAGAACAGGCACTGGGTGATGAGCCCCAAGGAGGCCTGGACGTCGCGGCCAATGCGTCCGGCCACGTAAACGTCCACAAAGCCGATGAAAAAGTGGGACAACATCATGAGCATCTGGGGCCAGGTCAGCTTCCAGATGCTCGCGAATGATGTTCTATCCGGGGTTGTGTCCATGTCGAAGAGGTCGGCTACTGCCTTGAAACAAAGGAAAACATGACGTCGAGGGGACGCATCGCATAGCATAATCATTGCTTGGAGCCTGGCAATCACTTGGGCGAAATTTCCTGCACACTCCTTGGTGAGACCCGCTACGAGGGGAGTCGCCACGCCCTTTCCCGCTTTTTTCCCGGCACCTTGCCAAGGGTCCATGGACAAGCCGCGAACCCAGGTGGTATCACATACTCCACCTGCCAACCCTTGACCGGACCACACCTCACGATATGGCCTTCACCTTTCTCCACGCCGCAGACCTGCACCTGGACAGCCCCCTGGTCAACCTGGCCCGCTATGAAGGCGCGCCTGTGGACGATATCCGCGCTGCCAGCCGCAAGGCGTTCACCGGCCTGGTGGACCTGGCCCTGGAGCGCGGCGTGGACTTCGTGCTCCTGGCCGGTGACCTGTTTGACGGGGACTGGCCCGACTTCAATACCGGGCTGTTTTTCCGCAACCAGATGCGGCGGTTACTTGAAGCTTCCATTCCCGCGCTGCTCATCACCGGCAACCACGACGCCAAGAGCAAGGTCGGCAAGTCCCTGCCCCTGGCGTTGCCGGACAATGTGGTGCTTTTCCCAGCGGATGAACCGGGCAGCCATGTGCTGGAGGACCTGGGCGTGGCCGTGCACGGCCAGTCCTTCGCCACTGCCAAGGAGACCCGCAACCTGGCCCGGGAGTATCCCGAGCCCGAGCCGGGCTGCTTCAACATCGGGCTGCTGCATACGGCGCTCACGGGCCGCGAGGGCCACGAGACCTATGCGCCTTGCACCCTTGAGGACCTGCGGGCCAAGGGTTACGGCTACTGGGCCTTGGGCCATGTCCATCAGTTTGAAACCGTGTCCCAGGAGCCCTGGATAGTGTTTCCCGGCGTAATCCAGGGCCGCCACGTGCGCGAGTCCGGGCCCAAGGGTTGCGTCCTGGTGCACGTGGACGGCGCGGGCCGGGCCAACCCGGAATTCATCGCCCTGGACGTGCTGCGCTGGGCTCTGCTCCAAGTGGACGCCACGGGCGCGGCCCATGGCCAGGACCTGCTTGAGCGGGTCCAACACGCTTTGGAGCAAGCCCTGGAGCAGGCCGAAGAGCGCCCGCTGGCAGCGCGCCTGATCCTGGATGGCCCCTGCCAGGCGCACGCCGAGATTGCCGCTGACCCCGAACTCTGGACCAACGAAATCCGGGCCAAGGCCCAGGATCTTGGCGGCGACCACGTCTGGATCGAAAAGGTCCGGGTGGCCACCTCTCTGCCCGAGGAAACAGCTCGGAGCGGCCTGGACCTGGATCACGGCCCCTGGGCGGAGTTGGAAAGCATCGCGGCCCAAGCCATGGAGGGCGGCCGGGCCGCGCGGGATATGGGCCAATGTTTGGAAACCTTGTTCAGATCCCTGCCACCGGAATTTCGCCGCTCCCGGCCCGACCTGTCCCTGGACAACCCGGACTGGCTGCGGGACATGGTGGCCCAGGCCCGCGCCCTGCTCAAAGACCGGCTGTTTTCCCAAGACAAGGACCGCTCCTTGGAGGAGACGCCGTGAGAATCCAGCGGCTGGAACTCACGGCCTTTGGCCCGTTCACGGACGCCGTCCTGGACCTTGGCGGCGGCGAGCAAGGGCTGCACCTGGTCCACGGTCCCAACGAAGCGGGCAAAAGCTCGGCGCTCCGGGCCTTGGGCCGGTTCCTGTTCGGCTTTCCCGGCAAGGACACGGGCGGGGCTGACGGTTTCCTCCACCCCCTGAAGAATTTGCGCGTGGCCGCGACCCTGCGCCTGGACAGCGGCGAACCTTTCAGCGCGGTACGGCGCAGGGGCAACAAAAACACCCTGCGCGGTCCGGACGACATTGATCCGGTTGATGAGAACCTCCTCCAACAAGCCTTGCATTATATGGAACAGGCCCAATTCTTCACCCTGTTCGGCATTGACCACGAGGAGTTGCGCAAGGGTGGCGAGGCCATGGCCCGGGGCGAGGGCGAGGTGGGCCGTTTGCTCTTCGGCGCGGGCGCGGGGTTCACCGGACTGCGCCAGGCCCAGGACCAACTGCGCCAAGACATGGAAGCCCTGTTCAAGCCGCGCGGCTCGACCCAGCGCATCAACGCCGCCAAAAAGGAATACGACGACTTGGGCAGGCAGCTCAACGAGGCTTCCCTGCAAGGCGAGAGGTGGCGCGAGCTGCATGATGCCCTGGCCACGGCGGGCCAGGACAAAGAAGAGATCGCGGGCCGCATTGCCGGGATCGACCGGCGGCGCTTGCGGCTGGAACGGTTGCTCAAGGCCAGGCCCCACATTGCCCTGCGCCGGGAACTACTCGAACGGATAGGATCCATGGGCGACGCGGTCCTGCTCAGGCCTGAATTCGGCAAGGAACTGCTGGGCTTTCGCAAGGACCTCACCACTGCCCTGGGCGAGGCCGCCAAGATCAAGACCAAGATCGAAACGCTGACCAAGGACTTGGAGGCCTTGCCCGCGAGTTTTCCCCTCTTGGACCACGCCGAGCGGATCGCGGCCCTGCACCAAGAATTGGGCAGCCATCTCAAGGCCCGGCAGGACAAACCCGGCGTGGCCAAACTGCTGCAAGCAGCCCGCGCCAACATGCGCCGCATCCTCGCGGCCCTGCCCAACTCGCCCGGACAAGAGGATCTGGACCGGTTCCGCCTGTCCCGCGCCCAGACCCTGCCCATTGAGGAACTGTCCACGGAACACGGGCGCTTGGCCGAGCGCAAGCTGGCGGCGGACAAACGGCTGGCCGACCTGGCCCCTGCACTGGAGCAGGCCCGCGCGGAGCAGACTTCCATCAAGCCCCTGCCCGGGGACTCGGACCTACGCATGGCCGTGCGCTCCATCCGGGGGCAAGGGGACATCGAAAGCCAATACCGGCAAGGCCTGGCTGAATCCGAGGCCGAGACCCGCGCCCTGGAGGATTCCCTGGCGCGGCAGCAGGTCTGGTCCGGTTCCCTGGCCGACTTGGAGCGGCTGCCCCTGCCCCTGGACGAGTCCGTGCAGCAGTTCGAGCGGACTTTCGCGGATCTGGCGGACAGGGAAAAAGCCTCGCACTCCGACCAGGACGCGGCGGCCCGCAAGGCGCAAGAAGTGGCGGCCCGCATCCAAGCGACTGAACGCTCCGGCCCCTTGCCCAACGAGGCGGACCTGGCCGAGGCGCGTCAGACGCGGGACAAGGGTTGGCGGCTGGCCCGCGATCTGTGGCGGGACAACAAGGACGTATCCCGTGAAATCGCTGAATTCACGGGCCGCATGGACATGGATGCTCCCCAGGACCTGGCCGGAGCCTACGAGAGCAGCGTGCGCCGCGCCGACGACCTGGCCGACACATTGCGCAGCGAGGCGGACCGCGTGGCAGCCCACGCAGCCCTGCTCGTGGAACAGGAAACCATCGAACAAAAAGCCCACCAAACCCAAGCCGACATGGAAGCATCGGCCCGGGAGCGGGCCGCCCTGGAACAGGATTGGCGCGAACTGTGGCAAGCCTCGGGAATCGCCCCTCTCACGCCCTTTGAAATGCGGGGCTGGCTGCAGAACATCCGCAACTTGGCGGCCCAGGCCGTGCGCTCGCGTGAGAACCGGCTCAAGGTGGAGACCCTGGCCGGGCGTATCAACGATTTTCAGACGGAACTGCGCGCAAAGCTGGACCAGGTGCGCGGGGAAGACGATTCCTTGGAACCATGCCCTGATAACGAGACCTTGGCCGGATGTTTGGAGCGTTGCGAACTGGTTCTGGAAACACTTGATGCCCGCCGCGCCCGGCAGGAGCAGGCGCAATCCGACCTGCGCCGCCTGCAAGGCGAGCTTGACCACGCGGAGCAATCGCGGACCGAGGTTGTCCAGGCCTTGGCCGACTGGCGCGAACGATGGACAGAAGCGGTCGCACCCCTGGGCCTTGGGGCCGAGGCAAGCCCGTCCCAGGCATCAGCCCTGCTCCAGGACGCCAGGGAGCTCGTGGGCTTTGCCGATGAAGCCTTGGGCTTTGAGAGCCGCATCCAGGG
>QZKZ01000184.1 GCA_004796465.1 Desulfovibrio sp. | reverse complement strand
GCCCACTCCTGGGTCTTTGGCTTGGCCGTGATCCTGCCATTTGGCCCTTTTTACCAAGACGGCGTGTTCCGCAGCTTGTTCCACTTTGGTTCGGCCATGGCCTTTAACGGCTCCTTGCATTGGCTCCTGCGCGGGATTACCGGCTCCATCCAGGTGGGAGCCGCTATTTGCGGGGTCCTGTTTGTCGCGGTGTACACATGGGGAGTGGTCAACCTGCATCCAGCAAAGGAACGCTCGGCAGACCCGGCCCTGGGCATGCTCTTTTCCCTCACCGCACTGATCCTGCTTTCGCCCACCGTGCATTTCTGGTATTTGAGCTGGTTTGTGCCCTTTTTCATTGTCCGCAGGGCCTGGGCTTGGCTCGTGCCTCTGTTGACCATAGCCTTGTCCCTGCAAGCCGTGCACGTGCAATTCCATACTGGAGTGTGGGATATGTCACCCCTGCTGGGCTTGGCTGAATGGCTGCCCGTATGGCTAGCCCTGGCGTGGTCCGCCAAGTTCGCCATGGGCCGTTTGCGAAGCAGCATCCCGGTGACCGAAGCCATCACCGGCAAAGGCGGAGTCAGCGTGATCGTGCCCACGCTCAACGAGGGTTCGGAGATCTCGGAATGTGTGCACGCCATTCGCAAGGACCCTGTCGTGGTAGAGGTGATCGTGGTGGACGGCGGCTCCACGGACCTGACCCGGGAGTTGGCGTCCCAGGCCGGATGCGCGGTCTTTGAGCACACCGCGCCCATTGGCCAAGGCGGTGGCCGCGGCGGGCAGATCGCCGAAGGCATTGATGCGGCGCAATGGGATGTGGTGGCCGTGGTTCACGCGGACTGCAGGCCTCATCCCCGGGCGTTCAGCAGTATTGTGGAGCATTTGCGGCTGAACCCTGATTGCGTGGGCGGTGTTGCGGGCAGCGGCTTCACAGGCAAGAATTTCTCCACCGCCCTGGTGGCCAAGGCTAATGATTTGCGGGCCTGGCTGTTCGGCATCGGGTTCGGCGACCAGATCCAGTTCGCGCGGCGGGACGCGGCCCTGGCCCACCAACTGATGGCCAGGATTCCGCTCATGGAGGATGTGGAGTTTTCCCTGCGCATGGCCAAGATCGGCAAGAGCGACATGCTCTGGCAGGACAATGCCGTAAGCAACCGGAGTTGGCTGAAAAAACCATTGGGAAGGGCAGGGCTTATCCTGGGCTTGTTCTTCAGCTATCTGTTGCGCAGGGCGCGGGGCAAGGTGGACACCAGCGCCATGTTCGCCAGGTATTACAGCACCAAGCCGGAGAATTCCTCGGGAGCGTAACTCGTATTGGCCGACAACGGTGCAAAACAGGGAAAAGATCCTGCTTCAACAGGGACGGCCTTGAAGAATTATCCCCTTTCCCCTTTGAGTAGAAAGGGATATGGAGAAAAGCATGGACTTCCTTAAAATGAAGATTCTTATTGTGGATGACGCCAGGGTGGCGCGGCAAATAGTAAAGAATATGTTGGAGGAAAGCGGCTTTACAGATATTATTGAGGCCGAGAATGGGGACAAGGCCCTGGAACTCCTGAGCAAGGAAAAAGTTGACTGTGTGCTGTCCGATTGGAACATGCCCAAGATGAACGGGTTGGAGCTGTTGCGGAAGATTCGCGCCACTCCGGGCATGACCGCCCTGCCCTTTATCATGGTCACGGCGGAACGCATGGAGGAGAACATTGTGCAGGCCGTGCAGGAAGGGGTCTCCGGCTATATTAAAAAGCCCTTTGGCGGCAAGGAACTCCAAACCAAGATACGCCAGGCCCTGCGCCAGGAGTGAGTGAGCCGAGCAACACCGGAAAACCGGCGTAAACCCGCCGATCCAAAGAGGAATCCGTGGCGCCTTCAGTGGACGTGAAGATCAAGCAATACGAAACCACGGTGGTGGAATACCTGAACAAGGAGGGGGGCCATCTGCTGGTGGCCACCAACGACACTTCCTTCGTGGGGGTGCTCAAGGCCACGGTGATCAAGCAGCTTGCCCTGGACGCCGACCACATCTCCACCATCATTGACGAGAACACCATACTCAAGGCCGTGACCAAACTTTCCGCGGCCAAGAAGAGCTTGGTGGTGTTTATCGAGCGCGTTCTCAACAACAAGGAAACCAGCTTCCTGGTCCAACAAATCAAATCAGCCTACAACAACGTCAAGATCATCATCCTCACCAGCGAGGCGGAAAAGCAGCGCCTCGTGCTCCTGCACGAGATCGGCGCGGACAACTTCATCAGCAAGCCCATCTCCATCAACAACCTCATTGAGAAGATAGCCTTTACCATCAAGCCGCAGGGCAAGATCGGCAAGCTCATCGAAGTGGGCAAGCAGTTCAATACCCGCGACGACTTTGAAAACGCACTGAAGATCAGCCGCCAGATCCTGGAGATCAAGCCCAACAGCGCGGGCGCATTGTTGGTCCAGGGCGACGCCTACAAGGGGTTGGCCAAGGTGGACAAGGCCGTGGAAGCCTATGAACTGGCCTGCGAATACGCGCCTATGTACCTGGAGCCCCTCAAAAAACTGGCCCAGCTTTTTGGTGAGCAGGGGGAACTGGAAAAACAACTGGCGTACTTGGAGAAATTGGACAAGCTGAGCCCCTTGAACGTGGAGCGCAAGGTGGACATGGGTGGCGTGCACGTGGAACTGGGCAACGACGACAAGGCCGAGGACCTGTTCAGCGGAGCCGTCCGCCAGGCCAGGCGCGAGGCCTTGAGCTTCATCGAGGACATCACCACCAAGATCGCGGGTATTTACACCAACAAGGACCCCGCCAAGGCGGAAGTGTATTACCGCCAGGCCCTGGAATCCAAAGGCGACATGCTTGACGAGTCGGACATCAAGACTTTCAATCAGCTGGGAATCGCCTTGCGCAAGCAGGGCAAGTGGGAAAAGGCCATCATTGAATACAAAAAGGCCCAGAAAATTTCCCCCACTGATGAAAACCTGCATTACAACATCGCCCTGGCCTTTGCCGAAGGCAAGGATTTTACCGAAGCTCTGCGCCACATGGAGCAAGCCCTTGAACTGAATCCCGAGTTCTTTGTCAGGGACGCGGTGGTGGCCCACAATCTGGGCTTGATTTTCAGCAAGAACGGCAAGACCTCGGTAGCCAGGCAGTTCCTCCAGCAGGCCCTGAAAGTGGACCCCGACTTTCAGAGTTCCCAGCGGCTCCTGGAGCAGTTGGGAGGCGCGTAGGCCGTCCCTCTTTGCTCCACTCCCTAAAGGGCTTCGTGGTGTTTGCGGTACAAGCCGCGGAACTGGTCGTAGGTCAGGCCGAGCAGCTTGGCCGCTTGGGTCTGTTTGTGTTTGGCCCTGTGCAAGGCCTCGCGTAGATACTGGATTTCCAGGTCAGCCACGGCCTGGGGCAGGGGGGTGTCCAGGGACACGGACTCTGACGAATCCGGAATTGATGTATGCAAGGGCGGTGAGGGCAGTGAGGGTACCGAGTCGGTGTCCGGTTCAGCAGCGTCTTCCCCGGCCAAGGGCCTGAATGGCGAGGAAAAAGGGTCGAATTCCAGCTCGGTGATGAGCGGCGAAGCCGCGCGGTACACGGCCCGCTCCACCACGTTCTTGAGCTGGCGCACGTTGCCGGGCCAGGTAAAGCGCATGAGTTGCTCGTGCACCTCATCCGAGAACT
The DNA here is from genome assembly GCA_004796465.1 of Desulfovibrio sp. Taxonomy (GTDB): domain Bacteria; phylum Desulfobacterota; class Desulfovibrionia; order Desulfovibrionales; family Desulfovibrionaceae; genus MADRE1. The sequence continues at coordinate 1,643 of QZKZ01000184.1, read as the reverse complement.
CGGGGACGCCGGAAAGGCCCATTTCCACAGCCATGGACGCGGCAAAGCGCTCGGCCAGGAGCATGATGTCCTCCTCGCGCTCCCTGAGGGGCGGCAAGGTCAAGACCTCGAAGCTGAGCCGGTCCAGCAGGTCGCCCTTGAATTCGCCCACCTTGACCCTGGCAGGCAGGTCTACATTGGTCGCGCCCACGATGCGCACGTCCACTTCCACGGGCTTGACCCCGCCCACACGCTCAAACACGCTGTATTCCACGGCGCGCAGAATCTTCTCCTGCAGGGCCATGTCCATGTTGCCGATTTCATCGAGAAACAGGGTGCCGTTGTGGGCCAATTCAAAGCGGCCCTGGCGGCGGCTGACCGCGCCGGTAAAGGCCCCGGCCTCGTGGCCGAACAGCTCGGTCTCCTGTAGGGAAGGAGCCAGGGCCGCGCAGTTGAGCGTGACCATGGGACCGCTCCAACGCTGGGACAGGAAGTGCAGCCGGGTCGCGGCCAGTTCCTTGCCTGTGCCGGGTTCGCCAATAAGCAGCACGGGCCGGTCCACTTTTGCGACCAAGGCCAGGTGTTCGCTAAAAGCGAGAAAGGCTTCGGAGCGGCCCAAGGCTTCGGTGGCCACGACCTGGGGGGCTTGCTCCGAGCGTGAGCTGTTTGGGGAAGGACACATGGAAAATTTCTACCATTGTTTGGCGAAAAAAGCCAATGTTTGGTACTTGGGGCCATATGGAAACAGTGGCCAAAATGAAAAAGCGATAAATTTCTAACCGTTGCCGAATGGCACGCATCCTGCTCATGGAAGGCAAACGCATGAACCACAGGAGGTATGCCATGGGCATCTTCAGTCGCTTTACCGATATCATCAGTTCCAACATCAATTCCATGCTCGACAAAGCCGAGAATCCCGAAAAGATGATTCGGCTCATGATCCGGGAAATGGAAGAAACCCTTATTGAGCTCAAGTCCTCGTGCGCCGGGGCCATGGCCGACCGCAAGCAGGTGGGCCGGGAAATGGCCGACGTGGAGGAACGCGTGGACGTCTGGAACAACCGCGCCCAGCTCGCCGTGGACAAGGGCCGTGAAGACCTGGCTCGTGAAGCCCTGCAGGAAAAGCTGCGTTGGCTCCGCCGCCAGGAGACCCTGGAGCAGGAACAGGTCAAGTTCGACGCCCTGGTGGAACAGTGCCAGGACGACATTGAACGGCTCGAGGAAAAGCTCGCCGACGCCAGGGAAAAGCAGCGTATCCTGGTCCAGCGCCATATCCGCGCGGCCACCAAGATGCGCGCCCAGGAAGAGATTCGCCGCGCCTCGGGCACGGACGCCCTGCTCCGCTTCGAGGAATTCGAGCGCCGCATCGAGCGCATGGAAGCCGAGGCCAAGCTGGTCAACACCCCGGCCCGCCCCTCCCTGGAAGAGGAGTTCGCCCAACTCGAAGGCGACGACGACATCTCCGAGGAACTGGAAAGCCTGAAGGGCAAGGGCAAGCCCAAGACCGACAAGGCTGCGGACAAGAGCAAGCCTGAAACCGGTAAGTAGGCAGCGAAACGGCCGGGGCCGCGAACAGCGGCCCCCGTATCGCCATGGATTAGCTTTGGAACCGCCATGGGTTCACTCCCGGGCTAAGGAAGCATCATGGGTATCCTTGAAATCAT
>QZKZ01000314.1 GCA_004796465.1 Desulfovibrio sp. | reverse complement strand
TGCGTCAGATGCCAGTCCATGCGCTTGCCATTACAGGCAATAGCACCCATTCTACACCAAATCCGCAACTTTCCCCGCCCGGAAAGTATGGGTTTGGCGAAAAACATCTCGGATATTTTCTTGCAAGCTAGAGAAGTTACATGCAATATATTTATGCTTCTCATGCAGATATGGATGAGTTTTTGTGAAATGACGGCAAAATATCTGCACACCGATTCCACAATGCAAAAAAAAAGCGCGGAGAGATGTCCTCTCCGCGCTCGGATTGTTCACAAAGTCAATTCTGTCGAGGCCAGGGCAGCCCCAGGCCGTTACGGCCCGCTGAAGGCTCCTGCTAGGGATGGCAGGCCGAACGGGCGCAACCCGCCAGCAGCTTCTTGCGCTCGCGGTCGTCCCCGGCCTCGGCCTTGTGGCAGCTCACGCAGCCGCCGATATCCCCCGAGCCCTTGTGGATCACGTGATACAAGGAGCGCTCGGTGCGGTCCTGCTTGTCGAACACGTCGTGGCAGCCCGGCGTGGCGCAGCCCGTGATGTCCGACGCGCCGTCCCACTGGTGGTGGCATTTGGCGCAGTCCAGGTCCGCGTGGCTGGAGTGGTTGAAGGTCACGATCTTGGCCAGGTAGTCCAACTGGATACCGTCAATGCCGGTTTGCTCGGCAAACAGGGCGGGCGCGGCAAAGACCACGGCAAGGGTGAGGGCGGCAAGGCTGAGGGTTTTCATAATCCTCTCCTGGGCGGTGGGAAATGGTTGGGGTTATCAGGAATTCTTCTGAATATCCTGAAACAGAAACACAAAGTCAAGCCCGTGTTCTGTTCTTTCTTCTCTTTCTTCCCCTTCTTAAAATCTTAATAGGTAGGCGTGCCCTTGCTGTGTCCAAAACATGTCCGGATCATGCCCGGATCGTGTCCAAACTGTGCCCGCAAACAAGAAAAATGCGCACGCACGCCACATATGGCCTGGCTTACCTACGTGCCCCTTGCCCTGCCTGGTCCACATCCCGGCCGCAATATTTGGCGGCCAATCCAGGTCTTGTTCAGATGGGTTCCTAAAGCTTGAAATACTTCTGTAGTGGAGTATGCTTAAGGTAAACCTTTCAGCACGGCATGCCCAAGGAACCCCATGGCCCCATCACCTGACACCCACTTTGCCCCGGCCCAGCGCAAAAGCCGAGACGAATTGTTGGATACCGCCCGCAACCTGGCCCAAAGCTCGCTAGCGCCTTGGCTGGACGCCGTGCCCCTGCCCGTGCTGATCATCAACGAGCAGCGCCAGATCCTGTTCAGCAACATGGCTTTCCTGGCCCTTGCCGGGTGCCCCACCCGCGAGGATCCAGTGGGCCAAAGGCCGGGCGAGGCCCTGGGCTGCGTGCACTCCCGGATCATGGCCGCGGGCTGCGGCTGCTCCAAGTTCTGCAATTACTGCGGCGCGGTGCAGGCCATTCTCAACTGCCTGCGGGGCGAGGCTGACTGCCAGAATTGCCGCCTCCTGCGCCGGGACGAGGAAGGCGAACACGTTATGGACCTGCAGGTGTTCACCCGGCCCGTGGCCTTGGGTGATGTGACCTACACCATGTTCACGGCCATGGACATCAGCCATGAAAAGCGGCTCAAACACATGGAGCGCGCCTTTTACCACGAGTTGATCGATGTGGCCGGCGGCATGGACGCTTTGACCAGCTACCTGACCATAGACCCGGACAACGAAAGGGAAGACGAGGAGTTTCGCGCCGCCCTCAGCCAAAGCGCGACCAAAATCCTGGCCGCGGCCCTGTACCACCGCGACCTCAACGCGGCCGAACAAGAGACCTTGGCCGTGCACAACAAGGTGGCCTCGACCCGCAAGATCCTGGACCAAGCCCGGCATGAGGCGGCATTGCGCGGGCAGGTGCGCTTGCCCCCCATCAGGGAGCGCGTCGAGGACCGGCCCATATTAACGGACCCGCGCCTGGCTGCCCATGTGCTGGCCAACCTGCTGATCAACGCTGCCGAAGCCGCCCTTCCCGAGGACACGGTGGAGCTGGGCTGCCGCAGCGCCGAGGCCGACCCCAACCTGGTGGTGTTCTGGGTCTCCAACCCCGGAGCCATGGACAAAGCCGCGCGCATGCAGCTCTTTAAGCGCTACGTGTCCACCAAGGGCCCGGACCGGGGCTTGGGCACCTACCTGGCCAAGCTGTTGGCGGACAAGTATTTAGGCGGCAGCCTGACCTGCACCACCGCCTCCAACACCGTTACCTTTACCATGATCCTTCCGGCGGCCCTGGACAAATCCTAGCCTGAACCGAACGGGCCGCCATATATTGCGGCAGTGTCAGCTATACAGCAGCCCATAGCCCAGAAAAAAGGCCGCGAGCAGAGCCATACCCAGCCACGCCCCCCGGGCCAGGACAAAACGGCTCAGCCCCCAGCACGCCAGCACTGGAACCAGAAAAGCCACGGCGAACTTGAGGGCCAAGGGCATGGCCACGGACAGCAGCCCTGCCTGCACAAACACCACCAAGGGCATGTGCAGCAAATAAATGTCATAGGAACTGGCTGCCAGGGACCGCCGCCAGGCCGAAGGCCTGTTGCCCCACCACAGCAGCAGGTTCACAAAGAAACAGGCTCCTGTCAGGGCCATCCACGTCCGCACCAGGGATTGCGCCACTTTCAGCCACAAGGGCGCATGCCCCGAGATCATCGCGGCCATGCTCTGCTGGGCCAAGGCCATAAAGGCCCCCAGCCCGGCCAGGAACAACACCAGCCATAACCAGGACGGTCCGGGCATTCTCCTGCCCGAGGCCAAGCGGGGCTGCATCAGCACGCCCAACACAAACATGCCGAGGTAAATGGGAATCCGGGTCGGCTGGAACAGGAGCAAGGGTCCGAGCCTGCCCCAGGCCCAATCCTGCACGCACAGCCGCACCAGGAAAAAGCCCAGGACCATGGCCGCGCCGCCAATCAGCAGCAACCGCAAGCCGCGGCTGGACCCGTTGCCTTGCGTTGCCTCTTCTTGCTCCGGAACCAGGGAGCGCCACAAGGCGTAGCCCGCGAAAAACACCAGGAGCAAGACAATGAACCAGAGGTGGTGCGGGGAAAAGGTGTCCACATAGGGTGCGGCCACCTCCATGTCCGTGAGCATGACCAGTTTCCAATCCAGGAACGAGCCCATCCAGTGCCCCCAGTACGCAAAAAAGGACACGGGCTCGGCGCAGCGGTTCAGGTAGCCCGCATAGACCATGGCCGGCAGGTACAGGGCCGACAGGAGCAGCACGGGTATGCCCAACCGCTTCAGTTTGGCCAGGACAAACCCTTGTGCCCCGCGTTTGTCGTACGAGGGCCTGGCAAAGACCCCAGCCACGAGATACAGCGCGGGCAAGGCGAATGTGTCCACCAGGAGCATGACCAAGTCATAGGCCTGGTGGTTCGCGTCCCGGGCGTGCCACCAGGGGATGATTAAGGCGTAGGCGCAGGCCGCGTGCAGCAGCACGATGAACAGGACCATCAGGCTCCTGCAATTGTCCAATCCGTATAACCGTTGTTCCTCGGCCATGTGCGTTCTCCTCAAGAAGGTTTGCCTTGCCCTTGGCTCAGGGTTCGGTGCTGTTGTCCAGCCCCTGGCGCACGGCTTCCAGCCCGGCCAGGGAAAAGCGCATGATGTGCTCCACCAAGGGCTCCTTGTACTGGCTCACACCGGGGTGCTCGGGATGGATCCTGCTGAACACGGGCCAAAAGGCCATGTAGTAGAAGAGCTGTCCGGCCACGCTGACCATGGAGTCCCGCACCACCTCCTCGGGCGCTTCCGGGCCCAGGAAATCGCGGATAATGGAGCGCAGCACCGCGTCGTCCTGGGTCACGTAGGTGTCCACCATCTCGTACAGGAACTGGGACGGGGACATGAGCTCCCTGAGCAGCAGGGCCGTGAAGTCCTTGGCCAGGGGGCCGGTGCCGAAACCCACGTCAATGATCATCTCCAGGGCCATGCGCAGCCGCGTGACAGGGTCAATGGCCGGATCGATCAAGACCTGGCCCTGGACTTCTCTGCGCCGGGCGTTTTCCGCGAACATCACCTCCAGAATCGCATGGTACAGCTTCTCCTTGGACCCGAAGTAGTAGTTCACGGCCGTGGCGTTGGCCGTGCCCGCCTCCTGGCAGATCTGGCGCACGGTCGCGCCTTTGTAGCCGTGCCGGGCGAATACCTTGATTCCGGCGAACATCAGCTTGTCCTTGGTTGTGGGGTTCTCGGGCATGGGCATGTTCCACCTCCTTGCCCGTGACCTTAGCCTTGTGGGCCTGCCAATGCAATGCGCTTGTATAATGCGTCTGCTTAATGCATTTGCATTAATTGCTGTCCTTTGTCAACCCACTTTCTCCTGCCCACTAAAAAAGGGCTCACGCCTTGTTTGGCGCGAGCCCAAGCCACTTTTTCGCCCTTCCACCTCTCCCGGCCAGAGGCTGAATTTCCCCTACCCGGATGTGGGGCGCACCACATGCCCCACGGCCAATTCCAGGACCCTACCCCTGCAACTTGCCGAGCAGGAAGGCCATGTTTTGCCCCAAGACGCGCATGGTCTCCAGGCCCATGGCGTCCTGCTCCACATCTCCCGGCGCTTCGCCCACAGCCATGTTGGGGTAATTGGAGCCCACGGTGAACATCTCAAAGCAGCTGAAAAAGGCGTTCATCTGGTTCAGCACGTGGGCAAAGCCAATGCGGCGCGCGGCGACCACCGAAGCCCCGGCCTTGTGCCGGAGCATCCCGGTGTTGGCAAAGGCCACCAGGCCCGCGCGATCAATAAGCGCTTTCATCTCCGTGGACACGCTGCCGAAGTAGGCGGGCGAGCCCAGGATGATGCCGTCGGCCCCACGCATCTTGTCCACGAACTCGTTGAGTTGGTCGGTCTTCACCGTACAGTAGCCGTCCTGCTTCTCGAAACACTGCATGCAGGCCGTGCAGCCCGACAGTTTTGTCCCGCGCAGGGGCACGAGCTCAGTGCTCACGCCCCGGTTTTCCAGTTCTTTGAACACTTCGCTGATCAACCGACCTGTATTACTTTCTTTCCTGGCACTTCCATTAAACGCCACCACTTTCATAGGTCTCCCTCCTGTGGGCCCTACGGCAACACAACACTGATGTGGAGTACGCCGCCACCGCTTTACAATACGAGACGCATCGTATATAAATTTGCCAAAACCTGTCAAGCTGTGGCTTGGATTGGAGCAGACCTTTACGGAGACCGTCATGACGCACCCCAAACCAGGCAGGCCCAGAAGCGAAGAAACCCGCAGACACATCATGCAGGCCGTGCAAGAGATGCTCACGGAGCAAGGCGGCAGCGCCATGACCATGGAGAGCGTGGCGCGGCGGGCAGGGGTGGGCAAGCAGACCCTGTACCGCTGGTGGCCTTCCCTGGCGGACATAGTGTTGGAGATGTCCTTGGACTACGGCGAGCGAACCATCCCTGCCCCGGACACGGGAGCCCTGGAGAGCGACTTGCGGAAATTCCTGCGCCTGACCATGGCTGCGGCCTCAAGCTGGAACGGCGCACATTTGCGCCTGCTCATGGCCCATGCTCAAAAGGATGAAGAATTTCTCGCCCGCCTCAAGAGCGACCTGATAATTGTCCGGCGCCAAGCGTTCAGCTTTGTGTTGCAGGCAGCCATGGACCGGGGCGAAATCTCCCGGGATATTGACCTGGAATTCGTGGCGGACATGGTCTACGGCCCCATGTGGTACCGGCTGCAGGTAGGCCACGCTCCGCTGGACACCGCTTTTGCCGACAAGCTGGCGCGCTCGGTCCTGGCCTACGTCACCTGAGTGGCCGAGTCCCGTCCCTGTTCCCCCCCTGCCGCGGAAACAAAAAAACCGGAGCCCTTGCGGGCCCCGGCTAAAATCCCCTCGCTGAAGGTTTCTATTAACCGCCGAGCAGCTGCATAGCCATCCTGGGCAGGGAGTTGGCTTGGGCCAACATGGCTACCGCGGACTGGGACAGGATCTGCTGGCGCACGAACTCGGTCATCTCCAGGGAGACGTCCACGTCGGAGATGCGAGATTCAGCGGCCTGGAGGTTCTCTGCCTGAATCTCCAGGTTGGTGATGGTGTTTTCCAGCCGGTTCTGCAAGGAACCCAGATTGGCGCGGATGGTGTCCTTGGAGATGATGGCGTCGTTGATGGTTTCCAGGGCTTGCTGGGCGAGCTGCTGGGTGGAAATGGAGTTGTCCACGCCCAGGGCCGCGGCAGTGGCCGTGGAGATCTGGATGTAGTAGTAATCTTCCGCCGAGTCGTTGGCCGTACCAAAGTGGACCTTGAGCTTGCCCGTGGAGACCAGGCCGGAGCCGTCGTGGGTCGCGCCGGACAGGTTGCCGTTCAAAAGATATACGCCGTTGAAGTCCGTGGCGTTGGCGATCCGGGTGATTTCCGAAGCCATGGCCTGGTACTCGGAGTTGATGATGATCCGCTGGTCAGAGGTGTAGGTACCGGTAGCAGCCTGCTCGGCCAGTTCCTTCATCCGGATCAGCTTTTCATCGATAACGCCCAGAGCGCCGTCAGCGGTCTGGATGAGCGAGATGGCGTCGTTGGCGTTGCGCACGCCTTGGTTGAGGGCGGCGATGTCGCCGCGCATGAGCTCGCGGACCGCCAAACCGGCGGCGTCGTCAGCCGCGCTGGTGATGCGCAGGCCCGAGGACAGGCGAGAAACAGAGGTTCCCAGGTTGCCAAAGGCCGTCCGCAAGTTGCGGGCGGCGGTAATCGCCATTAAATTGTGGTTAACCACCAGAGACATTTGCTTTTCCTCCTTGAAAAGACGGTTGGTAATGTCTCCCCTTCCCTGCCCTCCTTATCGTCGTGGCCTGGAAAAGCCTTACCCTTGTTAAGGATATTTTTTCCTTCTTCACGTTTTCTCGCTCCAAGATAACCCACTGAAACTGAAACCTTATTCTTGACGACTGGGGGGACTTTAAAAAATAACTTGCCCACCCCCCTTTTCTCCAGGCACAAATCCCTCAAACGCAGACGCAAGGAGCACCTATGAGCCGTACACTCAGCGAATATGAACAAAGCGAGGCCATGCGCCTGATCCAAGACCTGACCCTGGCCGGTTGCCAGGCCTGGGAGGACTGGGAAGGCGTCACCTTTTTCCAAGGCCCGGACATGAGCATGATGCTGTCGGACACCCCGCACCCCCTGTTCAACGCGGTGCTGGTCACCAAGCTCATCCCGGCCCAAGTCAGTGATTCCATTGGCGGAGCCCTGCGCTTGTCCCGGAACCGCAACGTGCCCCTGTCCTGGCATATATACCCCGGCGACACCCCGCCCTCCCTGGAGGAAAAGCTGCTGCGCATGGGCTTCAAGGAAGCCGCGCCCTCCCTGGGCATGCTCCTGGACCTGGATCATTTGGACGCGGCCATGGACTCGCGCCGGGCCACGGGCGTGGATGTGGTGGAGGTGGTGGACGCCGTGGGCTTTGGCCGCGTGGTGGAAGTGCTCGCGCCCATCATGGGATTTTCCGGGCTTGCGCAACAAGCTTTCCAAGCGGCCCATGGAGTCTCGGGCTTTGGCCGCGAAGCCGCGTGGCGACACTTGTTGGCCAAGGCTGACAACGAGCCGGGTGGAGCCGTGTCCTTGTTCCAAAAAGGCGAGGCCGCGCTTCTGGCCAATCTGGCCGTGGCTCCGCAGCATATGGACAGGAATATGGCCTCGGCCCTGGCCTTGGAGGCCCTGCTCGAAGCCAGGAAAGCCGGAACAAGGATTGCCGTGGCCAGTGTGGCGCCGGGAGCGGCCCAACTGTTTACGGACCTCGGATTCCTTGAGGCGGGGCAAATAAAGCGGTATATTATGCCGCTGGAGGAATGGCAGGACGAGGAGTGGCGCGAAGCCCAGTTGAGCGGGTGTTTGGGCTGCTCGGGCTGTCCTTCCTGCTGAGAGACGCACGAACCGGGCAAACATACTGCCGTGCATATTACCATCATACAAATAAACGCCGTGCAATACACAAGGAGCGGGCCATGCACCCATCCGGCCGGGAATCCGGCTCCATCGTCAACTTCCTGGTGATGCTCATCGCGTTCGGCGCGGTGGTCTCCATGTTCATCGTGGGCGTGGCCTACCTGATCAAGGATTTGGGGGGATCGGACAGTGGCGACAGGGCCTTGTCCCTGGACGGAGCCCAATTGACCCTGCTCACAGTGGATGACCAGCGCACGGCTGCCGAGTCCCTGGCCAAGTGGTTCCGGGAAGAGACCGGGGCCCGGGTCTCCGTGGTGGACGTGCCCTTTGCCGAACTCCTGAGCACGGTGTATGCGGACGCCGAGTCCGGAGCCCCGCGCTTTGACGCAGCTGCGGTCTGGTACCCGGACCTGGGCCGTTTGGCTTCGGAAGGCCTGGTGGTGGACCTGTCCGCAACCCTGGCCGAGAATCCCGAGTTGGAAGCGGAGCTTGACGCGGCCGACTTCTTGTTCCCCCTGTACGACGCCTACACCCTGCACCAGGGCTCGCGCTTCGGCCTGCCCTTTGACGGGGAAACCCACTTTCTGTACTACCGCCCCTCCTTGCTGGCCAAATACGGCTTTGAAACCGCCCCGGCCACCTGGGAGGAATACTTGGCAGCCGCCGAAGCCATCACGGACGGAGAAGGCAATTCCGGCACCTTTGGCGCGGCGCTCATGGGCTTGCCCTCGCCCCTGGCCATCGTGTCCAGCTACGTGAACCGCTTGTCCACCTACGGCGGCGAGCTGGTTGACGAAACTGGCAGGCCAACCCTGGACAGCCCCGAGGCCTTGGCCGCGCTCACGGCCATGGTCGAGCACTATCGCCACGCCCTGCCTTCGCCCCTGGAGACCGACGAGCAGGCTGCGTTCGACGCCTTTTTGTCGGGCCGCGTGGCCATGGTCGAGCATTGGAGCGGCTTGGCCCGCGCCCTGAACGACCCGGCCCGCTCAGCCCTGGGCGAGGATTGGGCTGTTGCGCCCCTGCCCGGCGCGTCCCAGGCCCTGAACGGCGGCTACACCCTCACGGTCCTCTCCGCCAGCGCCAGCATCCCCGAGACCCAGGCCTTTGTGTTCTACGCGGCCCGGCCCGATGTGTCCCGCCGCTTGTGCGCCTTGGATGACGGCCTGGATCCGGTGCGCGAGTCTGCCCTGGCTTCGGACGGCTTTTCCGCGGCCCACCCCCAGGTGAGCGAGGCTGCGCGCTTGGCCACGGGCAACGCCACGGCCTGGCCCACGGACCCCGCCAGTTTGGAGCGGCTCAACCTGCTCGCCGAGAACCTGGCCGCTGCCTTGGCCGGTGACATGACTGCGGAAAAGGCCTTGCAGGAGACCCAGGAGGCCTGGTCCCAGTAGCATTCACGAGTTTGTTGGCCATCCCCGAAAGGAGGGAGCGCCATCATGGCCGAAGACCGCCACGAGATACACGTAGGACCGGGTAGCTTTTCAGGCAATGAAGAGCCCATTCACACGTTGAAAATTTTTATTTGGGTTTTTTTACCTTTTGGTCATACCCAATATTAACCTACTATATACGATGCCTCAAACACATGTTCCTCCGCAAGAGACTATTTCTCAAATATTGCAAAAACCAACCCGCCAGAAAAGATAAATGTGCTTCAGGCAACTATGCCAAGCAACCCTTCTTTGCACTAAACACAACTTTTATTATATCATTATTATTTATTGCTTTAAGCTATTATATTTTCTTTCAACTCATGACAGACACCCTAGAATCTTGAGACAAGGATACCAACTACATGGAATCATAATAGAGCCTTCAGCTATTTTACTGACTGCTCACATTATATTTTCTTTAGGGCTCACAATATTTATCATTGGGACATACAGGGCAATAAAGCATTCTGAAAATTTTGAATTTGCAATTATAAATATCAAAGAAAAAATTGATAAAGAGATTTGCCGCAACTACGACATGCTCTTTCGACACGATGGTACAAGAATAAAAAAATGATGATACTGTCTATTATGTTACTATACACTCCGTTAGCAGCATTTATTCATCCTCTCTACTCTCAATAGACAATCATGAGTGATACGAAAGCAGATTTTTTTTGATTTCATTGACTTTCCGATCTACTTTCTAGCGGCACTATATTCATACTACATATATATAAGAGTTCTATCACGATGTTACAACGGCCACCTCGAAGCTGAAAACAACTACTTGCCCTTAGAACTCAGCTCCCGAGCATAGCACCTACCCCACCTTCAAATTCGACACCACAAAGCCCAACAGCCCTCTTGCTGCTGGCGTGGCTTGTGCTCAATGTCGGGCAAAACGCCCTAATTCAAATCAATAAAATACGCGTCAGGCGGGGGCTCTGAACTCTCCTGAGTGGAAGAGTCCTCGGCCTCTTGTGTGGGCGTGCAGCGGCTGGTCTGCAGGGAAAACACCACCAGGGCGGCCAGCACGGCCAGAATCAGGAACACCGTGCGCATGCTGAGACGCTTGCGCACGGGACGCCTGCCCAAGGGACCGGGAAAGCCGGGGCCGAAGCCGGGCTCCTGACCGCAGTCCGGGCACACGCCCTTGGCGTCCAAGGGACTCAAACACCACTTGCACAGGGTATCCGGGCTCATAGGAGGAGTATAGCACGAACCGGCTTGGCGGACCAGTTCGGAGCGCTCAACGATTATACTGGATGCGCTCCATGAACTCCCGCTTGAGGCCGATGTACAGCCGGGAGTACCAGTTGCCGTGCATGCCGACCCGGGCCTGGCGCACGAACTCGTCCTGCTCGATGGCCTGCCACACGGCAATGAGATCGGGCTTGTCCAAGCGGTCCAGCATCCAGGCCACCTTATAGGCGTCGTTCTCGTGGAACCACAAGCGGATCACCTGGCCCGCCTTGGACTGGACATTGACAAAACCATGGCCCGCGTGGGCGCCCACAACGCAGCCCAGAGGCAGCAAAAGCAGCATTCGCAGCAATGATCGTCGTTCCATAGGCAGCACCTCCGGCCCAAGGCCGTCATAGACTTATCGGACGCTTAGGCCACGGGATTAGGGGGGTCCTGTCTTGATTTCCCTGCTCTAGCCCCAAGGGAAATTTCATGCTAGGACTCAGCGCGATACCTTGATCCCCTCAGCCATGGAGGAACCTTCATGACGACCCCCCAAATAACGAGCCTGCTCATCGCTGTCCTGGGCGTGGCCTTGGCCGGGTACGGCGTCTGGGCCTTTCGCCGGGCCTCGGCCAGTTCTGCCTGGCCCATGGTCACCGGCAAGATCACGGCCTGCCGCCTGCACGAAGACCACAGCGAAGACGCGGACGACAAGTGGAACGTGGAAGTGGAGTACGAGTACGACGTGGGCGGCCACACCTTCACCTCCAACCAAGTGGCGTTCGGCAAGGACACCTTTACGGTGAGCGGGCATGCGGCCCTGCGCGTGGCGGACCAGTACCCCCTGCACTCGCCCATTCCCGTGTACCACCACCCGGCAGACCCTTCCCGTGCGGTGCTCGAGCCCGGAGAAACAAAGTACGCCATGGGCGTCCTGGGCATCGGCGGGATTATGGCCCTGTTGGGCCTGGGCTACGCTTTTTTATAGGGAGCAGGCATGGCCACTGATTTTTTTGCCCGGCGCGAACAAGCCCTGTCCAACACGGTCTGGCTGGTGGTCCTTTACGGCCTGGGCATCCTGGCGGGCTTGCTGACCATCTGGGCCGCCCTGGCCGGACTCCTGTACCTGTTCCGCTTCCTCTGGGGCTTGGAAGACATCCTGTTCACCCGGGGCACGCTCTGGGACCCCAAGGTCATGCTCTTTGCCGGAATCGTGACCCTGGCGGTCATGCTCGGCGGCGTGATCCACAAATTCCGCCAACTCAAAAACGGCGGGCGCTCCGTGGCCGCCATGCTCGGGGCCGTGCCCGTGTTCGAGGACGCGCCCCACTCCTGGACCGTCCTGGCCAACGTGGTCGAGGAAACAGCAATCGCCGCAAACATACCCACGCCAAAACCCTACGTGCTGGCGGATGAATACTCCATCAACGCCCTGGCTGCGGGGCACACGCCATTCGACGCAGCCATCATCGTGACCCGGGGCCTGGTGGACAACCTGAACCGCGATGAACTGCAAGGGGTGGTGGCCCACGAAACCAGCCACATCCTCAACGGCGACATGCGACTCAACACCCGGCTCATGGCCTTTTTGCACGGGCTCATGCTGTTTTACTTCATGGGCTGCGCCATGACCGCGTCCCTGGTATCGGAACAGGACAGCGCGCCGGGTTTGTCCATGTCCGACCGGGAGGGCGTCTCAGCCATCGCCATTGTGGGCGTGGTGCTCATGGCGGCCGGAGGCTTGGGCGCGTTTTTCGGCTCCTGGATCAAGGCTGCTGTGTGCCGGGAACGCGAAAAGCTGGCCGACGCCGAGGCCGTACGCTACACGCGCAACCCCAAGGGGTTGGCCGGAGCGCTCAAGATAATCGGCGGCCTGCCCTTTCAGGGACGGCTGCGCAATCCCCAAGCCGCTCAGGTCAGCCACATGGTCCTGGCCAAGGGGCATGCCCCGCTGTTCGGGGACTTCTTTGCCACACACCCGCCCTTGGATGACCGCATCCGCTGGATCGAGCCGGACTGGGACGGAGATTACCCCGCGCCCGTGGATGCCTGGAAGCAGATGTCGCGCATGGGGCAAGGACTCGGCGGCTGAGCGCCTTAAAACGTGTCACGGGGCTTGCAGTTCCTTGCCCGCAGTGGCCCTGTGTTGCTCAAAGTCGCAAGCCCCGCGCCACTTGGAGCCCTCGACGGGGCGGTTTTGCCGGCGCGGGAGACCGGCCGCGCGGCGCGTCACGGGGCTTGCAGTTCCTTGCCCGCACTGACCTGTGTTGCTCGAAGTCGCAAGCCCCGCGCCGCGCCGCGCGGCCTCTTGACTTACCTGCTGCCACTTGCCCCTAAAAAGAAACGCCCCGGCCATTCCGGGGCGTTTGGAGGGTTCCCGTACGGGGCTACCCGTGACGGTTGCTGGAGTTGCGGGTCATGGTCAATAATACCGCCATTCTCCCGGCGCTTCGCGCAGGTAGAGATCAAATTCCTCGGACAAGCCGATCTTGACCTCGGCGTCCCCTTCCACAACCGCAACATTCTTTTCGGGGTCCAGGCCCACGTCCAGGGCCAGTTCCTCCAAGTGTTTCCGAATTCCGTCCGCCTTGCGGCGGGTGGCCTCTTCCTCGGTATATTTGGCGCGTGAGAAACGCGCGGCAGTCACCCAGTTCATGGCTTCCTCCAGGGTTGCGTTGCTCGATTAATCCATACTGTCTTACTCTGAATTAATCACAAGAGTGCACCAAGGCAAGAGGCCGGCTTAACTCGCCGTGAATTTAGAGGTTTTCCGCATACTCAGCGAGCATGGCGATGAGGTCGATCATATTCACGGGCTTGGGCAGATAGTTGTCCATGCCCGCGGCGAGAAAGCGCTCGCGGTCGCCGGCCATGGCGTGGGCCGTGAGGGCCACGATGGGCACGCTTTGCTTGGTGGCGGTGTTGATGGAGGAGCGGAACCTGCGGGTGGTTTCCAGGCCGTCCATATCCGGCATTTGGATATCCATGAGCACCACGTCGTAGGTGGTTTCCGCGAGCTTGACCAGGGCGGTGTCGCCAGACAGGGCGTGGTCGGGCGCATGGCCCCACTTGGCGAGGATGGTGACGATGGTGTCGGCGTTGACTTGGTCGTCCTCGACCACCAGCACCTTGAGCGGGGTAATCTTGCCAGGAGACAGGTCGGCGGTGGTGCGGGGCGTATCGATGGCCGGCCGTTTCTCGGGCAGCTGGGCCTGGATGGTGAAGGTGAAGGTGGTGCCTTGGCCCTCGCTGCTGGAGACGGAGATATCCCCGCCCAAGAGTTGGACCAACCTTTTGACAATGGCCAGGCCGAGGCCCGTGCCGCCGTGCTTGCGGGTATGGGTGCCGTCCACCTGGGTGAACATGTCGAAGATGGAGGTCTGGCTCTCCAGGGGAATGCCGCAGCCCGTGTCCGCCACGGCGATGCTGAGCTTGGTGCTGTCCTTGTTTTGCGGAGACCCGGCCAGGGCCATGCTCAGAATGATCTCGCCCTGGTCCGTGAACTTGACCGCATTACCCATGAGGTTGAACAGGATTTGCCTGAGCCTGGCCTCGTCACTGATTATGGCCTGGGGCACATCACTGGCCACTTGGTAGGTCAGGGACAGGTTTTTGCGCCTGGCCTGCTCGTGAAAGATGTTGACCACCGAACGGACAAGGGCCCTGGTGTTGAACTGCTCCTCAACGATAGTGATCTTTCCGGCCTCGATCTTGGAAAAATCGAGGATATCGTTGATCACGGTGAGCAGGCCAGCACCCGAGGCCATGGCGGTTTCCACGTATTGGTTCTGCTCGTCGCCCAGCACGGTCAATCGCAGGAGCTGGAGCATGCCCATGACCCCGTTCAAGGGGGTGCGGATTTCGTGGCTCATGTTGGCCAGGAATTCGGACTTGGCGCGGTTGGCCATGTCCGCCTTGAGCCGGGCTTCCTCAAGGTTGCGCTGGGTATCCTTGAGGTCGGTGATGTCCCGGATAATGCCTTCCATGGCCTTGGGCTTGTCCTCGGTATCCAGGATGAGCACGTTTCGTTGGTGCAGCCAACGCTCGCGGCCCAGCTTGTCGATGATCCGGTACTCGTAATACGGCTCCATGTCCCCCTTGAGGACTTTGGTCCATTCCCGTTCAAAGTAATCGCGCCAATCCGAATGAATGACCTCTTGGATGAGCAAGGGGTTGGCGTAAAACTCTTCGGGCGCGTAGCCAAGAATGTTCAGGCTGGCCGGGCTGACGTACTCGTAGGTGCCGTCAGGCAGGGACATGCGGTAAATCACGTCCGGCGCGTTTTCCGCGAGGCGGCGGTAGCGCTCTTCGCTGCTCTTGAGGGCTTTTTCAGCCTGCTTGCGCTCGGTGATGTCCTGGAACGCGCCGCGCATCTTCACGCATTTGCCGTCTTCCACAACGGGCTTGCCAATGGCCCTGGCCCAAATCCGCTTGCCCTTGGCCGTGGTGCACTCCAGCTCCAGGTCGAATGGCTCGAACTCAGTGACAGCCTTTTCCAGGGCCGCCGCAAGCAAGGCGCGGCTTTGCGGGGGGTAATAGTCGAGGTGTTCCCCTGGGCCCGGCGGTTCGTCCTGCTCCAACTCGATGATGTTGTATGTCTCCTGGGTCCAGGTGGCCTTGCCAGTAATCAGGTCGTGCTCCCAGCCGCCGATCCTGGCAATGCGGCCGGTCTGGTTGAGCAGTTCCTCGCTGCGTTTGAGGGCGTCCTCGGCCTGCTTGCGCTCGGTAATGTCCTGGAACGTGCCCTTGAGTTTGAGAACCTTGCCGTTTTCCAGCACAGGCTTGCATATGGCCCGGGCCCAGATGTCCTTGCCTTGGGCCGTGGTCATGCGCAATTCCAGGTCATAGGGCTCCCCGTCCTCCATGGCCCGCTTGTTGGCGGCGATCAGGATCTCCCGGTCCTTGGGATGGAAAAACTCCATGCACCGCTCATAAGAAGGCGTGTCCCCCGGCTCCATACCATGGATCTCAAAGACCTGTTCGCTCCAATACCCCTGGGACGAGCCCACATCGTATTCCCAGCCCCCGACCCTGGTGATCCTGCCGGTTTCCCGGAGCATGGCCTCGCTCTGTTTGAGCTTTTCCTCGGCCTCCTTGCGCCAGGTGATGTCGTTGACCATACCCACGCCCAAGGTGAGCTCTCCGTTTTCGTCCGGCATCATGGTGGCGGTGAGCCCACCCCAGACCACGCCGCCGTCTTTGCGGATATAGCGTTTCTCCTGGTAATATTGGGGAAGTTCCCCGGCCGCGACCCCGTAGAATTGGTCGAGATCCTTGCCCAAATCCTCGGGGTGGGTGATGGAGTCCAGATCCTTGCCGGCGAGTTCCCCGGGGCCATAGCCCAGGAACCTCTCCATTTCCGCGTTGGCCGTGTGTATGGTCAAGGTCTGGGTATCGCCCAAGACAATGCCCAGCCCGGCCTTTTCAAACAGGGTGCGGAACTTGTCCTCGCTACGCTTCAGGCGCTCCTCGGCCTTCTTGAGCTCGGTGATGTCTTGGATGGCCCCCCGCACCTTGATGCAGGTGTTGTCCCTGACAACGGGCGTCCCTATGATGCGCACCCACAAGGGCCGTCCCTTGAGGGTGGTGCGCTCCAGTTCCACGTCAAAGGGCAAGTGCTCGTCCCTGGCCCGGGCCATTGCCGAGGCCAGGATTTCCCGGCTCTCGCCGGTGTAGTAGTTCTGGTACTCGTCCGGGCCGGGAGGACCGTCTTCCTTCTCCAGCATGCGGTAGGTCTCCTGGGTCCAGACAGCGGAGCGCGACTCCAGGTCGTGCTCCCAGCCACCGATCTTGGCCATGCGGCCCGCATGGTTGAGCAGTTCCTCACTGCGCTTGAGGGCTTCCTCAGCCTGCTTGCGTTCAGTAATGTCCTGGATGGCCCCCCGCACCTTGATGCAGGTGTTGTCCCTGACAATGGGCGTCCCTATGATGCGCACCCACAAGGGCCGTCCCTTGAGGGTGGTGCGTTCCAGCTCCACGTCAAAGGGCAAGTGCTCATCCCTGGCCCGGGCCATGGCCGCCGCCAGGATTTCCCGGCTCTCGCCGATGTAGTAGTTCTGGTACTCGTCCGGGCCGGGAGGACCGTCGTCTTCCATCTCCAGCATGCGGTAGGTCTCCTGGGTCCATACAGCGGAACGCGACTCCAGGTCATGCTCCCAGCCACCGATCTTGGCCATGCGGCCCGCATGGTTGAGCAGTTCCTCACTGCGCTTGAGGGCTTCCTCGGCCTGCTTGCGTTCAGTAATGTCCCGGCCGTAGATGTTGACGTACCCGGCCCCGGTAATGGGTGTGACGTCGAGGAGGTAGATGCGGCCCTGGTGGGTCGCCTCCCTTTGGCGGGTTTCCTCCTGGGCAAGGGCGTCCTTAATGACCTCGGACATTTCAAGTGGCAAGCACCGGGAGTCCCGGCACTCAAAATAATCGAGCAACGGCCCTGCCGCGTCGTTGGCGAAAAGCACCTGCCCGTTCATGGCCACGCGTATGACCGGATTGGGATTTTCCGAAGGAAAGCGCGCGAGGTCGTGAATTCTCTCCTCGGCCTGCTTGCGCTCGGTAATGTCCCTGCCGGTGGCGATGATCCAGGTTTCGCCTTCCAAGCCGGGGTCGAACAGCGATGCATAGTATTCCATGGGCACGATGTTGCCGCTCTTGGACAACATGCCCAATTCAACGGACACTTTGCCCTTATCCCTGATTTCGGCCAGGGCCCGGGCCAAAGTGTCTTGGTCCTGCTCACAAATGAAGGTTTCAGGCGCCTTGAGGGTGGCGAGTTCCTCGGGACTATAGCCTGAACTGCTTTCCACCCGCTGATTCCAGCGCAATGCCCTACCTTTGACCGGGTCGAACAGAAAAAAGGAATCGGGTGAGGCGTTGAGCACCTTTTCAATGAAGTCCTTTTCCCGCTGAAGATGCTGTTGGGCCTGTTTGCGTTCAGTGATGTCGTTGACCGAGGCGATACCATACAAGGGCTTGCCGTTCACATCAGTGACCAGGCTGCCCACGGTCTCGCCCCACACAACGGAACCATCCTTGCGGTAATAGCGTTTCTCGACACGCATGGGGATATCGGGCTTGATTTGGCCGGGGAGCCCCTGCATGCTGCGTTCCGCGTCATCCAGGGGAGACAGTTCCGCCACGGGCAGGTTGTCCAGTTCTCCCGGCCCATAGCCCAGCATGGACTCGAAAGCGGGGTTGGCGGCCAGGACTACCTTGCGCTCGATGTCCGCGAGCACGATACCGGTGCCCGCATTGTCGAACACGGCCCGGAAGCGTTGTTCGCTTTCCGCCAGGGCGGCTTGGGCCGCGCGGGACGCAGTGATGTCGGAAAAGGAGATGACCACGGCGTAGGGCAGCGTTTCATCCGTGTGGAACAAGGGCCGGGTGTTGATCTTGATCCAGCGGGTGCCCTCGGGCCGGACAATACCCATTATTTCGTCGCTGACAGGCTCTCCAGTGCGCAAGGAAAACATGGAAGGATGCTCTGCGCCGGGATAATCCGAGCCGTCTTCGCGGATAGTGCTCCAATCCCTGCCTTCGGAGGTGTCGCCGACCACCTCCTTTCTGCCCAGGCCAAAGACGTTTTCCGCTGTGGCGTTCCAGGTAACGATGCGTCCCGAGGCCTCCTGGTAAATGACACCTTCGTTGAGAGACTCCACCAGGGTGCGGTGGAGCTGTTCGCTTTCCTGGATGCGTTTCTGGTCCTGCTTGTGTTGGCTGAGGTCGCGCAACAAGGTGATGCGCAGGGGCGGGTCCTCGTGGGGATGCATCCTGGCCCTGATCTCACAAGGAAAGGTGGAGCCGTCCTTACGCAGGGCAATGGCCTCATAGGGTCCGGACTCCCCTTTGGCCATCATTTCGCGGACCAGATCGCGATCTTGTTCTGCAATGAAATCCGTGCCCGGCCTGTCCAGGAATTCCTCGCGGGTATAGCCGTAGAGGTCGCTGGCTGCCTGGTTGGCGTCCACGCAAATGCCTTGGCGCGAGAGGAAAATAGCGTCCGGCGCTACGTCGGACAGGCTGCCCGCCAGTTGATGGGCCTGGCCGAGCACTTCGAGTTCCCGGTTCCTGGCTTCCAGCTCAGCGATGCGGGCTTCCAGTTCGCCAATGCGTGTGTCACGGCTTGGATCGTTTGCGGCCATGGTGGTCCTTGGCGCGTCCCTGGATCACCCCCAATCCGAGACTTTGCCTGAATCCACCCTACCCTATATTCGTGCGTTACTTCAAGCGGAACAAAATGTTGAAGGATACGATTTTGGAGGGGATTTCCCCAAACCACGGCGCGGGCCGGAACTTACCGGCCCACGCCCATTCTTGTCCAAGCCCCCCTATTCTCCGGTATGCGCGGTCAAGAACATGGCTTGCTCCAAGGCGTTAAAAAAGCGCTGGTACGGCTCGGGGTCTTCCACGGCCACCAGGTTGTACTGGGCGTTGGCGCGCACCGTGAGCTGGGTTTCCCCCTTGGGCCGCACGGATACGGTCATGCGCAGGGCGTAACCATCGAGCTTGGTGCCGCTGATGGAGCCCAGCTCCAGGTCGGCCTTGTCAATGACAAACCCCAGATCCTGCAAGGTGGCGATGACCGTGCGCAGGGTGCGCTCCTGGTCCGTGGTGTCGAAAACGCGGGTTTGCATGGTCCTGAGTTCCACTTGCGACTCGTTGTCGCCGATCACATGACGCTGGGAATTTTGGCAAGCCATGGACGTGGCCAGGGAAACCGCCATCAGGACAGCAATACATAGGGTCGTTGCCTTGTTCATATCTCATGGGCCTCCAGGAACACGGATTGGGACAGTTTGTCGAAAAACTCTTGGTAGATCTCGGGCTCGTCAATGAACTCGAGGCGGCTCACCTTGTCTTGCGTGTTGTAGACAATGCGTTGGAAGGTCACGCGCACGGCCACCGAGGAATATTCGGGCGGAGGCCCCGGGGCAGCCTCCAGGGTGGCGTTGCCCTCGGCCAGGGCCGCAAGCTCGTCCCCGGGATTGGTCACTTGGGTGTCCTGGTTTGTTCCGGCGATTTCGCCTCCATTCTCGCCTTCGCCCTCTGTTTGGGCCTCGGCCAGTTGGGCTTGCAGTCCTTCCCATTCCTCCCTGGCCGCGATGTCCTCGTCGGTGATGATCGGCTTGGTCACGATGGAGATGCGGATGACCTGGTTCTTGTCCACGGGCACGACCACGCCCGTAAGTACGGCTACCAGGATCGCGCCGGCCACCTGGCCCGCGTCATAGGCTTCCCGGTCCTTGGACCCCACGACCACGCCCAGGGCGGTCTCGGATTCATCGAGGTTGTAGCCCAAGTCCTGGAGCAACTGGGCCGAGGCCGTGACCAGAAACAGCTCGTCGCTGGAATCAAAGCGCCGGGTCTGGAGCTGGCGTACTTGCAGGCTCTCGCTGCTCAGTTGCAGGGCCTCTGGCGGAATGCGCGTGGACGTGCAGGCCATGGCCGTGACCAGCGAGACCCCCATCACAATACACAAAAACGCGGCGACTATTCGTTTCATGCCGCCCCCCTAAAAACTGGACTGGCGGTAGGCAAAATCGCGCACCAGGCCTTGTTCATCGAACTTGACGATGATGGTCAGGGTCCGTTGCGACGTGGACGAGGCCGAAGCGTGTTGCCCGCCGCCGACCACCAACAGCCAGACTCCTGCCGAGCCCCCCGAGGTCACGCGTTCCGTGGCGAATTTGTCGTAGACCCACACCTCGCGGCGGTGTTCGTCCGTGGAGACCACATTGGGCGACCCCAGGGCTTCAATGACCTCTGCGCCGGACATGCCCACGCGGATTTCGCGCTGCACAGTGCCCACGGTGACGCGGTCGCCCGTGTCGTCGCGAACTTCTTCGCGGTGCGACTGGGCGGAAACGCAACCAGCCAGAAGACTGATCAACAGGAACAAAAAAATCAGATGTACTAATGATTTCATACCAATTTTCTCCTTATTGAATGGTCAACCTGTTCCTGTTCACTTGTTGCATATTGGCAATAATATATCAAGATATTTTATCATTCGCTTAATCAGTAAGTTAGCAGATATATGCATACTATTCTTTTCTGAAGTGGACAAACATGGACAGAGTGACAATTCTATATTGCGTACAATCTATATTCCGCGCTCACTCTTAAAATACAATGGATTACGCGCACTATAAAAAGCCGCCAGGACAAACGTTATGAGATGAGGGGAACAGCGGAAACACGCCCGGGCAAGCAGCCCGGAACCTACCTGGGGCCGAGGCCGGGCAGGACAACCACAAAGCATGCGCCCAGGCCGCCGGGGCCGGGCTCCACATGGATCGAGCCCTGGTAGTGGGACACGATCCTGCGGCAAATGGCCAGGCCCAGGCCCGTGCCCTTGGGCTTGTTCGCGTAGGTGTCCGGAGAGAAACGGTTTGGATCGGGGCTGCCGTGGGATTGGAAAAACTTGTCAAACACCAAATCGCGATGCTGCTCGGGGATGCCGGGGCCTTGGTCGATGACCCGAATTTCCAGGTGGCCCTGTCCGTCCTTTTTGGCGCTCATGGTCACCTGCCCCTGGCGCGTGAATTTCACGGCATTGTCCAGGAGATTGACCAGAACCTGGGTGATCCGGTCCGGGTCCGCGCACAGGGCGGGCAGGTCCTCGGCGAAATCCGTGACCAGGGACACCTCGGGCGCGGCGTGGAAACGGCCTTGCACGCTCGCGGCAGCGGCCAAGAGCAGTCCATGCGCGTCCAACTCCTGGTCGCGCCAACTCATGGACCCGGCCTCGATCTTGTTCATGTCCAACAAGTCGTTGACCAAGCGGGTCAGCCGCTCCCCTTCCTGGCCGATGACGTCAAGGTTGGCGTCTATGGTCGCGGCGCGTTCCACCAGCTTGGGATCGTGCTGGGCCAGGGACAGGAAGTGGCGGGCAAAGGTCTTGCGCACCACCTTGGCAAAGCCGAGCACCGAGGTGAGGGGGGTGCGCAATTCGTGGGAAGCTGACGACAGAAACGAGGACATCTGGGTGTTGAGTTCGGTCAGGGCCTGGTTGGCCTCGCTGAGTTGGCGCGTACGCGCGGTCACCTGGCGCTCCAGTTCGGCGTGGGAGTCGCGCATCAAGGCCTGGTGCTCTTTTTCCTCGGTCACGTCCATGAGAAAGCCGTCGTAGCTGAGAATCTCGCCGTCTTGGCCGCGAGTGGCCCGGGTGGTCATGCTGGCCCAATACTGGACGCCGTCCCTGCGTTTGAGCAAAACTTCGAAGTTTTCCACAGTACCGTCGTTTTCCAGGCGGGACTTGTACTCATCACGGCGGGCCGGGTCCACGTACATTTGGCTGGCAATGTCGGTAATGGAACCGAGCATTTGCTCGGGGGAATCATATCCCGCGATCCGGGCGTAGGCCGGATTAACGCTGATGAAACGGCCCTGGGGCGTTGAACGGAAAATGGCCACGGGCGCATTGATGAACAATTCCCGGTACTTTTGTTCGGCTTGCCGTAGCGAGGCTTCAGCGCGTTTTCGTTCTGAAATATCCGTGAGCATGACCATGGCGGAGGGAACGCCCCGCCACGTGAACAGGGATGCCGTGGCAATGACCCACAGGCTGTTTCCCCGCTTGGTGATGATGCGCATGTCATGGGCTTCGGAAGGCCTTTGACCGGCAACCCTCTGCTGATGCCGCTCCAAGGTGGCCTGCCTGTCCTCGGGATGAAGGAACTGGGCAAAGGGCTGATTGAGAATCTCCTCGGAAGTGTACCCGGTGAGCTGCTCCAAGCTGCTGTTGAAGTACTGGATCACACCGTCCTGGATGACAAGAAAGGCCTGGGTCACGTTGTCCATGACCGCGCGTAAAAACACCGCCTCTTCAGCCTTGCTTTCCAGGTGGACGCTGACCAGGTCCTTTTCCATGAGCTTGCGGGTTAGGCCCAGGTGGGAAGCCATCCATGGCTCATGGGGTTGAGCCGCCACAATGCCGAACAGGCCCATGATCTCGCCTCTGGGCCCAAGCACTGTTTCGGCCAGCACTTCGCGGCCGCCATGCTCAGGGGATGTCTTTTCCCCGGAAAGGTTGGCTTGGACCCAGGCCGCCAATTCCTGGTGTTCAGCGGTGTCGGCCGCAACTTCTCCGGCAACGAACTCCAGGCCCGGGCCACCTGATCTCGTATTGAAGAAAAAAGCTCCGGCCACACCTGGCAGTGCAGCTGTGTTCTCCACTAATTCCCGCCAGGAAGCGGCCAATTCCGGAGAAAGCGGTCCTTCCGTTCGGGGAGTGTTCATGGGAGGGCACCTCTCGGCCTGGACACATCAACGTATTCAGATACTTTGCCTTTCTACCCTGGGTTGCTGGGAAGTTCAAGAGAAATGCGGCTTCGCGGGCTCCTCAAAGGGGGCGCCACGGCTTGCGCCGTGTCACGGGGCTTGCAGTTCCTTGCTGAAATCGGCTGTGCATTGCTTGAGGTCGCAAGCCCCGCGCCACGCCGCACCTTGCTTGCCATAAAAAACGCCCGAACCAAGAGCCCGGGCGTTTTCCTCGTCATGGAGAAAAAAAGGCTCAGCCGAGCAGTTCCTTGACCACGGTCTTGACCGCGTTCTCGTCAAAGGGCTTGGCCACGATGTGTGTGGTGCCGTAGCGTTTTGACCACTTGAGGGGCTCGGTGGAGGTGAAGGTGGACCCGCCGCTCATGGGCACGACCCTGAGTTCGGGTTTTTTTTCCGCCAAGCTTTTGATGGTTTGCAGACCATCCTTTTCCGGCATGAAAATATCCATGAACACAAGATCGAACGTTTCCTTGAGGCAGCGTTCCAGGGCCTGCACGCCGTCGCTGACTTCCTCGACTTTGTGGCCCATGTCGCCGAGGATGCCGGAAAGGATGGCGCGCGATACCCTGTCGTCGTCCGCAATCAAGATAATGGCCATGAGGGTGCTCCTCTTCTCCTGTTTATTGTGACAGGCTTTGGGTCATTTGGTTGATGCGCTCCACGAGTTCACGCAATTCGTTAACTGCCTCTGTGGCGGTGTGCATACCGCGCAGGGTTTCATCGGAAATACGGCTGACCTCTGAGATGGCGCCGGCGATTTCCTCGCTGGCAGCGGACTGTTCCTCGGCGGCCGAGGCAATGGTCTGGACTTGGGTGGTGGAATGCTCCACAAAGCTGACGATTTCGCCCAGGGCTTCGCCGGATTCGTCAGCGAGCTTGCTGGCGGCGAGCACGGCTTCTCCGGCGCGATCCGTGCCTTGGGCCGCGCTTTCCGCGCCGCGCTGGATGGCTTCGATGGCTGCGACCACTTCCTTGGTGGCGCCCATGGTCTTTTCCGCGAGCTTGCGCACTTCGTCGGCGACCACGGCGAAGCCGCGGCCTGCTTCACCGGCCCGGGCCGCTTCAATGGCGGCGTTGAGCGCGAGGAGATTGGTCTGGTCCGCGATGTCCTCGATCACGGTGATCACGCGGCCAATGTCCTCGGCCTGCTGGCCCAAGGCGTCCATGTCCGACTTGAGGGCCTCGGCCTGGTCGGCCACGGCGCTGATGGCCTCCACGGAGCGCTTGACCACATCCGCGCCCTCAGCGGCCTTGGCCTTGGCCTGGTCGGCCTGGGTGGCGGCGTCCAAGGCGTTGCGCGAGACTTCGAGCACAGTGGCGTTCATCTCCTCCATGGAGGTGGCGGTCTCGGTGGAGCGGTCGTTTTGCAGGTTGGCCCCGCTTTCCGCCTGGACCACCTGGTCCGAGAGCCTGGCCATGGCGTCACGGGCTTGGGCCGTAATGCGCATGAGTTCGCCGGCCGTGGACTGGATGGTTTCGTTTTGCTCCTTGAGCTTTTCCTCTTGCCGTTTCATGTCCGTGAGCACGGCAAGCATGCCGAAACTGCCCAGGAGGTTGCGGTCCAGGTCATAGATGGGTGCGGCGTCGATCTTGATGTAAAAATAGTCGCCTTGGGAGTCCGTGCCTTCATGGGCGCGGTTGGCAATGATTTGGCGTTGTTCATAGGATTCGATAAGTGTGTCGCTAATGACCGGCACATGCTCGAAAACCTCGCGCAGGGGGTGTCCCACGTAGTTTTCAGGATCGCCGCTCAGGCCCAGGAAACTGGTCATCATGGGATTGACCAGTTGGACGTTGCCCTCGGTGTCGGCCACGGCGCAGGGCACGGTGAGCGCACTGATCACGCCCTCGGAAAAGCCGATCTTCTCCTTGATGGCCCGGCACATGTCGTTGAGGCTTTCCGAGAGCACGGCGATCTCGTCGTGGCCCTTGATGGCGAGTTCCTCGGAGTAGCAGCCGTCCTTGACCGATTCGGCGTAGCGCGAGGCCGCGATCAGGGGCTTGAGCACCGAGCGGAAGATGAAATAGCCCAGGACGGCGAACAGGATGAGCATGCCCACGACCAAGAGTGAGGTGCGGGTAATGGCCAGGTTGCGGACCTTGGCCTGCATGTCCGAAATGTCGCGTTCATAGACCATGGCCCCGAGGATTTCCCGCTCGCTGCGGTGGCAGTGCCAGCAGCGCTCTTCGTTCTCAAAGGCCACGATCATATAATAATGGTTGCCGATGAGCCCGGACTGCTCGTGGATGCTCGTCTCTTGATCAAGTGCCTGTTCGATCCATTGCTGCAATTCCTCATCAGGAAACAAATTGCTGCTATGTTCGCCGATGCGGTCGATCTTCCCTTCCTCGCTGTCGTAGGTGACCTTGCCCGCGAAATCGAGAAGAACGGCGGTGGTGTGGCCGTCACGCGCGCCCAGATTGAGGAAACGGTCCCGGGTTTCCGAATCCTTGCCCTGGGACATGGGCCCCTCGAAGTCCTCCTTGAACAGTTCGGCTTCGCGGGTCAGGGATTCCTCGGTGTTCTCCTGGTTGAACTTGTTGTTCACGTAGCTGTCGACCGCCACGTAGATGATCATTATGAGGATGAACGTGGGTATGGAGACCAGGGACAACTTGACCAATATCTTGCGGTGGAAAATGGAGGCGCTCATATATGCTTTCCCTCACTCACTCGTTGAGTCCATGGGGCCTGCCGTAGACCTTGGGCAGAGGCACGCGCTCGCCGTTGTGGCAGGCCACGCAGCCTTCCATGCCGGGCTCAGGGAGGATGTCCGCGGGATCACCAAAGTCCGCATGCACCTGCCCCGGGCCGTGGCAGGTTTCGCAGCCCACATGGCCCAAGTGGTCGGTCTCCTCGAAGCTTACAAAGCCCCCCTCCTGGCCTGCTCCGGTAACGTGGCAATCAAAGCAGAACTGCTGTTGCTCCGGGGTGAAGTCCTCCAAGAGATGGGGAAAGCCGTCCGAGTGCTCCGCCTTTTTCGGCGACATGAGATGGAAGGAATCGTAGATGGCCTCGTGGCAGTCCTTGCAGGCCTCATCACCGACGTAGGCCGAATCTTGAGCATGGACCATGGCGGCCGTGGCCAGGACCATCACAATAAACGCACATGAAATAGGAAGTACAACGGTTCGACGCATGGTCACCCCTTTCGCGAAAACGCGGCATTGGAGTGCATCAAAAAGCCCGGCCATAGTGGCCCTTTGGGCATTCCCCCGACAGCCCCGCAATCTTCCCAAGGATTTCCGAGGCATTGCAATAATATACTACTTAGCATCTAACATTGTTTTTCCGCAATGGAAACTGGAAAGAGAAATCGTTCGGTAAAATACTGCGAAGTCATTACTGTTCCGCCTGTATTTCCCGTTGCAGGGCAATAGCGGTGCCATCCCATGCTTCCCGCAGCAAGGCGGCCTTTTTCCTGACCGCGTCCAGATCGTTGTCCGCGCCCGCCCTTTCGATTTCCTCGGCCAGTTGTTGCATGCGCACGGCGCGAACATTGCCTGCCGCGCCCTTGAGCTTGTGGGCCAACTCCTTGACCGCCGGGGCGTCGCCGTTCCGGGCCAGTTCAGCCAATGCCTCGACCTGCTCGGGCGTGTCCTCGAGGAAAATGGCCGCGCCCAAGAGCCATATCTTGCGCGCCACAGGCGCACCGGCAACGTCGAGAAGCTCGCTGTTCGGGCTCGGCGCGGTGGTGTGCCCCGGCGCTTGAGCATTTTCCCCGGGAAGGGAGACGTCCGCGCCTTGGCGGGGAGTGTCTGCCGCGCCAGGAATCAGCCCCAGGGAAACCATGACGCCCTGAATCTGGACCATGAGCTTGGGAAAATCAAAAGGCTTGAATGCATAGCCGTCCATGCCCGCATCCAGGAATTTGCTCCGGTTGTCCTTCATGGCGTCGGCAGTGAGCGCCAGAATGGGGGTCCTGGGCCGGTCCTGGGCCGCCTCGAGCTTGCGGATCCGCCTGGTGGCCTCGGTGCCCGAGAGTTCGGGCATCTGGATGTCCATGAGCACCAGGTCGAACTCCCGCTCTTCATACAACTCCACGGCGCTGCGTCCGTCCGAGACCAGGGTCACGTGGTGGTCCAGATCCTCGAGATAGCGGCGGGCAATGATCTGGTTGGTGGGGTCGTCCTCGGCGATGAGGATGCGCAACGCAGGCAGGGACGGCAAGACCGCCTTGCCGTGCTTGCGCTCGGGCTTGGACGTCACGGCCGGTTTGACCGGCGCCGTGAAGGTAAAGGTCGCGCCCTCCCCTTTTTGGGATTCGGCTTGGATGGTCCCGCCCATCATTTCCACCAACCGCTTGGCGATTGCCAGGCCCAAGCCCGTGCCCCCGTATTTGCGGGACACGAACCCGCCCTCCTGGGCATACGGGTCAAAAATAGCGGACAGCTTGTCGTGCTCAATGCCGATGCCCGTGTCCGTGACCTGGAAACGCAGGGTGTTTTCGCTGTCCAAGGCCAAGCCCATGGTGATGGAGCCCTGGTCCGTGAATTTCACGGCATTGCCCAGGAGATTGTAGAGCACCTGGCGTATGCGCGCTTCGCAGCCATGGACCCAGTCCGGCACTTCAGGCGCGATGTCCCAGTCCATGGCCAGGTTCTTGGATTCCGCGTTGGCCAGAAACATTTCGCCCATTTCCAGAGCCAAGGCGTGGGGATTGAAGTCCGAGTATTCGATCTCCAGCTTGCCCGCTTCGATCTTGGACAGGTCGAGGATCTCGTTGATCAGTTGGAGCAGGTTCTGGCCCGCGCGGTGGATGCGTCCCAGGTCAGGGAGATGTTCCTCGGCCCCGCCCTTGTCCATGATGTGCTCGGACAGGCCAAGGATGGCGGTGAGCGGGGTGCGCACCTCGTGGCTCACCGCGGCCAGGAACTCCGACTTGTAGGTGGACGCGGCCCTGGCCTCTTCCATGGCCCGCTTCAGGTCGTGTTCCATGCGCTTGCGTTCGGTCACGTCCTGGCCCACGGCCTGGCGTTCCATGAGCCTGCCCTGGGCATCGAAAATAGCGCGGTGGGTCCATTGCTGCCAGCGCTCCTCCTCGCCGCGAAAAACACGGTGCTCCACGGAACACACCGGCCTGTCCAAGGACAGGGACTGGACCGCGTCCGTGACCTTTTCCACCTCTTCCCGGGGCATGGGCGGCAAGAAGTGCAGGCCCAGGAAGTCCCCGGCCCCGCGCCCGAAGTAACGGGCATAGGCGTCGTTGACAAAGGAGATGGCCCCGTCGGGCAGGTAGCGGCAAATGAGGTCGGTCTGGTCCTCGACAATGGCCCGGTAGCGGGCCTCGCTGCGCTTGAGGATCTCCTCGGCGCGCTTGATCTCGGTGATGTCGAGCAAGGCCAGGACCATGGAAGACAGGTCCAGCCCGCCGTCCGACTCCTGCAGAAAAAACTTGACGATGCAGTGGATGGTCTTGCCCTTGATGGTCAAGACCTGGGCCTTGAGTTCGATCCTGCCCACGCCTTCCCAGATGGCCAGGAGCTGTTCCAGCAAGATGTCGC
>QZKZ01000197.1 GCA_004796465.1 Desulfovibrio sp. | reverse complement strand
TCATGCGCATGGTGGGCGAGTCGTCCACCACGAGAATCCTGATGCTCTGGTCCTGGTCCTCGCGCATGGGCCTCCCGCGTTTAGGCGAACATGTCCGAATCGAGCGAGATGGTGACCGGTCCCCAGTTGACCAGGCCCACGTGCATCTCGGCCTGGAACACCCCGCTTTTGACGGGTACGGGGCTCTTTTCGGCCACGTCCGCCACCAGTTTGTGAAAAAGGGCCTCGGCCAGGTCAGGGGGCGCGGCTGCGGTGAACGAAGGCCTGCGCCCCTTGCGGCAGTCCGCGTACAGGGTGAATTGGGAGACCAGCAGGATTTCGCCGCCAAACTCCTCGATGCCCAGGTTCATCTTGCCCTGGTCGTCCGGAAAAATCCGCAATCCCAAGGCCTTCCCTATCATGGATTGCCAGGTTTTCGAATCCGGCAATTCCAGGGTGTCCTCGGCCCCGAATCCAGCCAAGATCACAAGGCCGGGCCCTATGCGAGCGTGCACGCTCTCGCCGATGCGCAGTTCCGCCTGGCTCGCCCGCTGCAGCAAGAGCCTCACCTGCCTGCTCCACGGGATAAGGACGGCGAACAGCGCATGGGGCTCAGGGCTCCATGTAGGTGGCGGACTGGATGGATTTCTCCGCCACGGTCACGGAAAAGGGCGTGACCCCGTATTCCGCCACCTGTTTCCCCAATTCCTGGAAAATATAGCGCGCGAGATGTTCGGACGAAGGGTTGATCTCGGTGAAAGGCGGGACTTGGTTGAGGTCCTTGTGGTCCAAGGTCGCGAGCACGTCCTTGAGGAAACGTTTGAGGTCGCCGAAGTCCAGGAGCATGCCCGTGTCCGGATCGAGCGTGGTCCCCTCCACCACCACCTCCACCGCGAAGTTATGGCCGTGGGCCGCCTCGCACTTGCCCTGGTAGTTGCGCAGGTGGTGGGCCGCGCAAAACTCCGAGCGCACGGTCAAACGATAGATGCCGCTCATGTGGCCTCCGTGGCCGCGGGTTCATCGGAGCGCAGCCATTCGTCCAGGGCGCGGTCCAGCTCCTGGCCGTGCGACACGCGAAAGTCCGGCCCCAGTTCCAGCTCGCAGACCATGTCATCCAGTTTCAGTTTGATGCGCACGGGCGCGCGGCCGGGATGGGCCGCAAGCAGCTCCTTGAACCGGGCCAAACCGCCGTTCTCGAAACGGGACGCGGCCAGGGTCAGCTTAAGGGGCTGCTCCTCGGGTTCGGGCATGTCTTCCAGCAGGGTGGCGCTGTTCACGATGAGCTTGACCTGGCGCACGGTGTCCTCGTCGTCGGCCACGGCGCTCACCGGCTCGGGACCGGGGTGTCCGCCATTGGCCGCGCCTCCGTATCCGTTGCCCGGCCCGCCGCCATACCCGCCGCCACCGCCCTCTTCCTCGCGCACCAGCACGTCGACCATGAGCGGCTTGTCCGCATCCAGGATGTCCTTGATATCAGCATAGGCCCGCTGGAACACCAAGACCTCGATCATGCCGGTCAAGTCCTCGCCCTGGCAGGCCGCCCACTTTTCGCCCTTCTTGTTGAAACGCTCCTTTTTTTCGGCAATGACCAGGGCCGTGCGCACCTCGGTGTTGTTGCCCATCTCCTTGATCTCGGCCAGGGTGGCCAAATCAAGGCGCTCCATCTTGGAACGAAAGGGCGTGAGCGGGTGGCTGGTCAGGAAAAAGCCCAGGCCGTCCTTTTCAAAGCGGGATTTGATGGCGTCCTCCCACTCTTCCATGCCTTCTTCCTCGCACTCGAAGCCTACTCCCGGCCTGACTGGAATCTCCTCGTCCACCATGGTGAACAGGGACATCTGGTTGGAGTCCCGTTCCTTGGCCCGCTTTTGCGCGCGGCTGACCACGGCGTCCAGGGCCGCGAACAGGGACTGGCGCGAGCAGCCCAAGGAATCAAGGGCTCCGGCCTTGATCAGGTGCTCCAGGACCCGCTTGGTCACCTTGCGCAGGTTCACGCGCACGCACAGGTCCAAGAGGCTCACGAACGGCCCGGCCTGCTTGTCCGGGTCACTGTGTTCGCCCGTGCCTTCCCGGGCCTCCACGATCTCGCGGATGGCCTCGTCGCCCACGTTCTTGACCCCGCCCAGGCCAAAGACCACGGCCCTGTCGCGCACCGTGAACTCGCGAAAACTGGCGTTCACGTCAGGCGGCCTGACCTCGATGGACGCGTCCCGGCAGGTGGTGATGTACTTGAGGGCTTTTTCCTGGTTGCCCAGCTCGGACGTGAGCAGGGCAGCCATGAACTCCACCCGGTAGTGGGCCTTTAAATATGCCGTATAAAAGGAAATCAGCGCATACGCAGCGGAGTGGGACTTGTTGAAGCCGTACTCCGCGAATTTTTCCATCAAGTCAAAGATTTCATTGGCTTTATCCTTGCCAATGTCCTTGGCTGCCGCGCCCTGGACAAATTTTATTCGTTCGGCAGCCATGGCCTCGGCGTTCTTCTTGCCCATGGCCCGGCGCAAGAGGTCGGCCCCGCCCAGGGTGTATCCGGCGATCACCTGGGCAATGCGCATGACCTGCTCCTGGTACACGATGACCCCGTAGGTGGCCCTAAGCGTGTCCTCCAGCAGCTCGTGGGGATAGGTGACCTCCACCTCGCCGTGCTTGCGCTTGATGAATTCGTCGACCATGCCCGATCCCAGCGGTCCCGGCCGGTACAGGGCCAGCATGGCGATGAGGTCGTCAAAGCAGGACGGCTTGAGCTGGCGCAAATAGCGCCGCATGCCCGAGCTTTCCACCTGGAACACGCCGTCCGTGTCGCCCGTGGAGTAAATTTTATACGTGGCGGGCTCCACATCCAGGTCCAGGGCCTCCAGATCCGGCACGTCCTTGCCCTGTTTGGCGATGTTGTCGAGGGTGTCCTGGATCAGGGTCATGGTCCTCAGACCCAGGAAATCGAACTTGATCAGGCCGACCTTCTCGACCATCTTCATGTCGAACTGGGTCACCACCTCTTTTTTCTTGCCGCGATACAAGGGCAGATATTCAGTGAGCGGCTTGTCGCCGATGACCACGCCCGCCGCATGAGTAGAGGAGTGGCGCGCCAAGCCCTCCAATCGTTTCGACACATCAAGCAGCCGGGCCACGCGGGGGTCTTCCTTGGCAATGGCGGTCAGCTCCGGCTCGATGTCGATGGCCTTCTGGATGGTCATCTTCATCTCGTCCGGGATCAGCTTGGCAATACGGTCGGTCTCGCCAAAGTTCATGCCCAAGGCCCGGCCCACATCGCGGACCACGGCCTTGGCCTTCATGCGGCCAAAGGTCGCGATCTGCGCCACCGAGTCTTCCCCATACTTCTCGGTCACATAGGAAATAACCTCGCCCCGGCGGCGTTCGCAAAAATCCACGTCAATATCAGGCATGGACACGCGCTCAATGTTCAGGAAGCGCTCGAACAGCAGATTGTAGGGGATGGGGTCCAGGTTGGTGATCTTCAGGGCCCAGCAGACCAGGGAGCCCGCGGCCGAGCCACGGCCCGGCCCCACCGGGATATTGTGCGCCTTGGCCCAGTTGATGAAGTCCTGCACAATGAGATGGTAGGCCTCGAAGCCCATCTCCGCGATAACGTCCATCTCCAGTTCCAGCCGCTCCAAGTACAGCTTCTCGTCGATCTCATAGGGCGCTTTGGCAATGCGCTCCTTGAGCCCGTCGCGGCAAAGCTTCTGGAACTGGTCGTGGATGGACATGCCCTCGGGCAGGTCGTACACGGGAAAATGGTGGGTCTTGAGGTCCAGCTCCAGGTTGCAGCGCGACGCGATCTCGCCCGTATTCGAGATGGCCTCGGGATGCTCCTGAAAGTCCGCCTCCATCTCCTCGGGCGTCTTGTAATAGAGCTCCTGGGTCTCGAAGCGCATGCGCTTTTCATCGTCCACACATGACGCGGTTTGGATGCACAACAGGATGTCGTGGGCCGCCACGTCGTCCTTGGTCAGGTAATGGCAGTCATTGGTCGCGGCCAGGGGCAGTTTGGTCTCGTGGGACAGTTCAATGAGCTTTTCATTCAATTCCACCTGTTCCGCGATTCCGTTGGACTGCAGCTCCAGATAGAACCGATCCGGGAAGATGGCCGCGTATTCCTTGGCCATGGCCAAGCCCGCGTCCATGCCCTTGCGCATCAGCGCCCTGGGAATCTCCCCGGCCAAGCACGCGGACATGGCGATAAGCCCCTCGTTGTGCAAGCTGAGCAGCTTCTTGTCCACGCGCGGCTTATGGTAAAATCCTTCCAAGTGCCCAATGGACACCAGCTTGACCAGGTTCTGCCACCCCGTCAGGTTCTGCGCCAGGAGAATCAGATGATAGCGGTCGCGGGCTGTTTCCGGGTTCTTGACCAGATGGTCGCCCCCAGCCACGTACACCTCGCAACCCAGGATCGGCTTGATGCCCACGGACTGGGCCGCCAAATAAAAATTGACCGCGCCGTACAGGTTGCCGTGGTCAGTGATGGCCGCGGCCTCCATGCCCAAATCCTTGGCGCGGCCCACCAGGTCCTTCAACCGAATCGCCCCGTCCAACAAGGAATACTCGGTGTGGCAATGCAAATGCACAAAATCTGACATGACCTTTTCTAGCGAAAAAGGGGGGGAAAGTCACCGGCGAACGTCAACGGAAAACGTCAAAGGAGAACGGCGGAAGGGGGGCGGGCTTCGCCGTTACGGCAACGTCAACGGATTAACGTCGTGGGGCTTTGCCCCACACCCCACCAGGGGCATGATGCCCCTGGACCCCCACCTGGGAGTAACAATATGCCCGCCAAGCCTTGGCTTGGCGGGCATATTTATTACCCAGATGGGGTCAAGGGGGCAGAGCCCCCGCTACGTTGACGTTGCCGCTCCAGGCGAATTCTCTCAGGGCCATGGTGTGGCGGGGATGTTCCTTGTCTCTGTTTTTCGTGGCGTGTAGGCTGGATGGACAGGAGGAGTTTATGCTCACGACGTGGCTCATTCTTTTTGCTTCGATTGTAGTGGAGGTGGTCGGCACGGCGTTATTAAAGATGTCTGACGGCTTTACCAAGGTATTGCCCACTGTGGGCATGTTCATCATGTACAGCCTGGCGTTTTGGGGCTTGTCCGTGGTGGTCAAGAAGATGGACGTGGGCATGGCCTACGCCATCTGGGCCGGATTGGGCACGGCTTTGGTGGCCATGGTCGGGATTACGTTTTTCGGCGACAAGGTGAACGCGCTCAAGGTGGCGTCCCTGGCTCTGATTATCGCGGGCATCGTGGGGCTGCATTTCTCCAGCAAACTGGGATAGGGGGGATCATGGCGGAATTTCCTTTTCTTGTCCTCGAAATCGGGCGGGATGCGGCGTATGTTCCGGTGGCCGCCATGGCGGCGCGCACTGTTGCCCAGCAGGCGGGATTCGGGGCCAAGGACGCCCAGGCCGTGTCCCTGGCCGTGGAGGAGGGCGTGGCCAATGCCGCGTTCCTGGACTTCCAGGACCCCAGGGGCCGGATCACGGTCCGGATGGAACAGGCGGGCAAAGGGTTGCAAGTGACCATCACGTCCAAGGGCTTGCCCCTGGACGTGGAGCAGTTGCCGGGTTTTGACCCGGACCGGGCCATGCGCGACGGTGACGCGCCGGGCCTGGGCCTGCTGCTCATGAAGGGCATGATGGACCGGGTCAGGTTCGAGGCCGAGCCGGGCGGTGCGCGTTGCATCACCATGCTCAAGTATTCGCCTGGCCCGCCTTTGGGCGAGGTCCGGCCTTTCCGGGAGCCGGAGCCTGGTTTTCCGGCAGGCAGCATTGATTTCACGGTGCGGCCCCTCCAGCCCGAGGAGGCGGAAAGCGTGGCATTGATGGCCTTTCGTTCGCACGGGGGCCTCATGTTCAGCGAACACATCTATTACCCCGAGCGCATCCGGGCCATGAACCAATCCGGTGAAATGGCGTCGGCAGTGGCGGTGAGCCCGGAACACGGGGTCATGGGGCACGGGGCCGTGGTGTTTCTGGCCCCGGAGTCGCAGGTGGGGGAGTTGACCTACGGTATTGTGGACGAGCGTTTCCGGCGGCAGGGGTGCGCCACGGCCTTGGCCCGGCACTTGAAGGATCTGAGCCGGGGGCAAGGGGTCCTGGCCCTGTATTCCTTTGCCGTGACGCACCATGCTTTCTCCCAAAAGGCGGCTTTGAAGCAGGGTTTTTTGGAGAGCGGGCTGCTCTTGAGCGCGAGCCCCGGCTCGCGGATACGCGGCGGCGGGGACAAGGACGCGCCGGAACGCATCCACAATTTCATTTTGGTGAAGTATCTGGGGAAGTGGCGCAAGGAAACGTTGTATCCACCCGCGCGCCACAGGGACATGATCCGGCGCATTTACGAGCGGTTCGGCCTTGAAGCCGACTACGCCGAGGCTGGATCGTGGACGCCGCCCCAGGAGGAGACCCGGTTGGTCCTGTTCACGGACCAAATCGAGGGCTGGCTGTTCATGTCCGTGGCCCAGTTCGGGCACGACGTGGTGGAACAGGTGCGCCGTTGTTTGGAGCAAGCGCGTGGGAACGCGGTGACATCCATTGTGCTGGTTTTGCCCTTGGGTGATCCAAGTACTGCGGTCTTGTGCCCGGAGTTCGAGGCCATGGGATTTTTTTTCGCCGGGGTCGGCCCGGACAACAATGGCCGGGAATCCCTCCAGTTGCAATACATCCACGATTCTCCCACCAGGTATGGGGAAATCCAGGCCGCCTCGGAATTCGGCCAAGAACTCAAGGAATACATCCGCGCCCAGGATCCCCGTCCCCTACCGTGACAAGGAATGCTCCCGCCATTCCTCTCCGACAAAAGAAGCAGCCCGCTAGGCCGAAGCTTGGCGGGCTTTATTTATCCCCAGGTGGGGTCAAGGGGCATTTAGAGAATCTTGGGCCTCCCGGCCCTAGATTGTCTTATGCCTGTGGTGCATCCCCTTGCGGGGGTGCAGGGTGCAGAGCCCCGCTCCGTTGACGTTATCCGTTGCCGGTGCCTGCTAAAAGAAAATCACGAAGCCCGCATGCGCGCCTAGGTAGAGGACGTTGTCGTAGGGACGGAGGATGTCGTCGTCCAGGTCGGACACGGTCTTGAAGTAGGCAGCGGACATGGAGATTCCAGCCAGGTACATGAAGTCGCCGCCCAGGGTCAGGGCCACGTAGTCGCAAGGCTTGTAGCTCAGTTCCGGGGAAAAGCCGAAGCCGTGCGCCCAGTTGGTTTCGGACATGGAGTCGTCGCGGAGCATGCCGGTGACGTCGGCGGACTCAAAGGT
This sequence comes from Desulfovibrio sp., assembly GCA_004796465.1. Classification (GTDB taxonomy): domain Bacteria; phylum Desulfobacterota; class Desulfovibrionia; order Desulfovibrionales; family Desulfovibrionaceae; genus MADRE1. The sequence goes on along the minus strand of QZKZ01000197.1, from coordinate 3,040 downwards.
CCTGGATACGGTGACAGTGTTGCGGAACAGGGCGAACCAGGCGTCGGAGCCCACGGTCAAGCCCTCGAGCAGCTCGTATTCCAGATCCACGCCGATCTGCGCGCCGTACAGGTCATTGCGAGAGGTGATGCCCACCCAGTCGATATCGTTGTCTTGGCCGTTGTAGTCGTTGTATTCGTCATATGCCGTGGTGGACAAGTCTTCAGTGTACTGGATGTAGCGGAAGCCCACGAAGTACTCCAGCCACTCCAGGTCCTCGCCGAAATTGCCGACCAGGTTGGCTTCCACGCCAAAGAGCTGGGTTTCGAACGTATATTCAAACACGTCCAGGCCGCTGGAGTTGCCGGTAATAAAATCCTTGCCCGGGGTTTGGTCGTAGACCAGGTCAGAACCGCCCCAGAAGTGCACCGGATCGTGCACGGTGCAGCTTGAGGAAGCTTTGTCGGTCCAGAACCCGGCGAGCTCCACGCCAAAGGATTCGGTGAACCACCAGGTCAGGCCGCCTTGCACGCCCATGGCCGAGTGGTTGATGATGTTGCCTGAGTTGAAGTCCCTCCAGGCCATGGATCGTTCGCGGAAGCTGTCATTGTTGTACATCATGGTGTAGTCGGAGGAGGCCACGCGAAAGAGATACATGGGCTCGATCTCAATGCGCAGGTCGTTTTCCTCCAGGATTTCGGCGTGGGCCACGGCCCCGAACAGCAACACAATCAGACAAGCGGCTATCATTTTCTTCATGGCGGGTTCCTCGGGGTTGGAGTTTGCGGGGGAGGTCAGGGGTTGGGTCTCTCCAGTAAGCGGCTTGCGAGGTTCACGAAGTTATTTTTGGGGGGAACTATTGCATACTTTCTGGGTGGGTTGAGCGTCAAGGGAAATATGTTGAACTATATAGCCAAAGTACCTGGCTGGTGCTATTTCAACCGGTGGTGGGAATACAATGCAGTACAGGGAATGCGTATCCTGCACCGCAGGCCAGCCCCGGCAAGGGCATGCCCGCGTTTAAAGGGGTGTGGCCATGAGCGCGGCATGGCCGAGTCCGTGATCAAGTTTACGGGCGAATGCAGGTGGTTCGTGTTGCCCGAGGCAGAGGAACGGGATTCCTAGGCCGCGTTCCCGGCCACGGCCGAGGCGGTGGCCAGGGCTTGCTCCAGGGCGGCGGTTTCCACGGGCTTGGGCAGGTACAGGTTTGCGCCTGCATTGAGAAAGACCTTTTTATCCCCGGCCATGGAATAGGCGGTCATGGCGATGATCGGAACCTCGGCGGCGCTGGGCCCGGCTTCTCCGGCCCGGATGCGCTTGGTGGCTTCCACGCCGTTCATGACCGGCATCTGGATGTCCATGAGCACGAGGTCAAAGGGGCGCTCCTTGAGGGCGGCCAGGGCTTGTTCGCCGTTGTGGGCCTCTTGCACGTGATGGCCCAAGCTGCCCAGGAGCAGGGTGAACGCCGTGCGGTTGGTTTCGTCGTCCTCGGCCAGGAGCACGGAAAGGCCGGGCTGGAGGGGCTCCTCCACCGCGGCGTGTTTTTCCAGGGGGTGCTCGATCGCATCCAGGGTGGTGCAGAAATAAAAGGTGGTTCCCTTGCCGGGTTCGCTGTCCACGGCCATGTTGCCGCCCATGAGCGCGACCAGCCGTTTGACAATGGCCAGGCCCAGGCCCGCGCCCTGGAATTGGCGGGTATAGCCTTGGCTGACTTGGGTAAAGGACTCGAACAGGGAGTCCAGTTCGGCATCGGCTATGCCCGGTCCGGAGTCGGCCACGGTGAACAGGACCCTCCGCTTGTCCGGAGCCGTGGCGGGCAGGGGAAAGGCCTCCACCACAACCTCGCCCTGTGGGGTGAACTTGATGGCGTTGCCCACGAGGTTGCTCAGGACCTGCTGCAGGCGCGTGGCGTCGCCGCCCATCACCTCCGGAATGGCCGGGTCCGTGTAGAACCGTAAATCCAATCCCTTTTGCCGGGCCACGGACGCGAACAAGTGCTCCACCGAGTCCATGGCCTCGGAAAAGGAAAAGGGTTCGGACACGATTTCCAGCCTGCCGGCCTCGACCCGGGACAGGTCCAGGATATCCGAAAGCAGCTTGGTCAGCCGCTTGCTGGATTGGATGGCTTGGTTCACGTATTCCTGCTGGTTCACGTTCAGGTCGGTCATGCCCAGGAGCTGGAGCATGCCCAGGATGCCGTTGAGCGGAGTGCGGATTTCATGGCTCATGTTGGCCAGGAATTCGGACTTGGCTGCGTTGGCGACTTCAGCCGCAATGCGCGCCTCTTTTTCCGAGCGTTCGCTCTGTTTGAGCTGGTCCAGGTAGCGGGCGTCCTGCAGGGCCAGGGCCGCAATCTCGGCAAAGGTCGTGGCCAGCTCCGCGTCGTCGTCCGTGAAGCCGCCGGGCTTGTTGGCCATGCCCATGACGCCCACGGTCTTGTTGTTGATGACCAGGGGCGCGAACATGACGTTGTCCAGGGTCACGTGTCCCGGAGGCATGAAGCGTATCCACTCGCTACGCATGAAGTCGTTGTCGTACACCGCCTTGTTCGTGGAATAGGCCACGCCACGCAAACCGCGAACCGGCATGGGCAAGCTTTGGTCCACATCGCAATCGCGGCCGCCGGCTTCCAGGAACAGGACCTCGTTTTCCTCGCCGTTTGGGGAAAGCAGAGCCACGTATCCTGCGGTAAAGCCGATGAGTTCGGAGCAATCGTAAAAAATGGTTTGCGCGGTTTCCAGGAAGGTGTCGCCCATCTTGGCCGCCTGGGAACTGGCCAGCAAGGCCGTGAGTTTGCGCCCGGACCAGCGGGCCTCGGCCATGGCGTTGTCCCGCTCCTGTTCTGCTTGCTCGCGCAGGGCTTGTTCGGCCAGGAACCGTTTGTTGCCGTCCCTGCCGGGGGAGGTGGTGTTGGCTGCGTGTTTGAGGCGTTTGAGGATCAAGCCGCCGAACAGAATCACGCACAAGGCGAGGATGAACAGGGCCGCCGCCAGGAACCACGTGGCGTTGTGCACGGCCATGGCGAGGGATTGGCTGTCCATGGGGACCTCCGCCCGGGCCG
>QZKZ01000011.1 GCA_004796465.1 Desulfovibrio sp. | reverse complement strand
GACAAGGATTACACGGTCATCACCTGCGACAGGGGCCACGGCGATGTGGGGCCGGGCGTCAAGAACTTCACGCCCATCGGTCTCTACGACCTGCCCGAGTATCCCGAGATCAAGCTCTTCTACCCCTCGTTCCTGGAAATGCTCAGCTTTGTCTACGACAACGACTTCACGCACTTGCACGCCGCCACACCCGGCCCCATCGGCCTCATGGCCCTGCTCATCTCCAAGGTGCTCAAGTTGCCCATATCCGGCACCTACCACACGGCCCTGCCCCAATACGCCCTGCACCTCACGGGCGACGACGCCATGGAAGACCTTATGTGGCGCTTCATGGTCTGGTTCTACAACCAGATGGACAAGGTCTACTCGCCTTCGAAAGCCTTTGCCGACGAACTCATTGAAAAGGGCGTCAACGCGAACAAGCTTTTGGTCTACCCGCGCGGCGTTGACGTGAACCGCTTCCACCCCAAAAAGCGCAACGGCTTTTTCGACCGCTACAACCTCAACGGGAACCTCAAGCTGTTGTATGTGGGCCGCGTGTCCAAGGAAAAGAACCTGCACTTGCTGGAACAAATGTTCAAGCAACTGCACGCCGAGCACGGCCCCAAGGCCGACCTGATCATCGTGGGCGACGGTCCCTACCGCGAGGAGATGCAGCAGAACCTGGAAGGTGTGAACTGCCTGTTCACGGGCAAGCTGGACGGCGAAGACCTGACCCAGGCCTATGCCTCCAGCGACCTGTTCATCTTCCCCTCGACCACGGACACCTTTGGCAAGGTGGTGCTCGAAGCCCAGGCCTCGGGCGTACCCGTGGTGGTCACGGACATGGGCGGCCCCCAGGAAAACGTGATTCCCGACGAAACCGGCGTCATTGTCCGGGGTGACGACCACGAACCCCTGTTCAGCGCGGTTTCCGACCTCATCACTGATCCCGATCGCATCAAACGCATGGGTCAAAGCGCCAGGAATTACATGGAAACGCGCTCCTACCAGAAGGCCTTTGACAGCGCTTGGCAGATGTACAAGGACAACTAGCCCTCAAGCGGGAGGGCCCTTGGGCCGACCCCGCAAAGGATTACCCGACATGCCGGATCACAGTTCTTCACATAGCGGGGCCCTGGCAAGGCCCCGCAGCCTTTTTTCCTTTTCCACCCTGGGAACCCTGTTTCGCGGCCGCGTGCCCGGACAGGTGGTCATGCAGTATTCCGACCAGTGCAATGCATCCTGCGCCCAGTGCGGCATGCGTATTTCCAACAAGTATCCGCGCACCAAGATGGAAAAAGACCACGCTAAAAAGCTCATCGACGCCATGGCTGAAAAGGGGGTGCAGGCCTTGTCCTTCACCGGCGGCGAACCGCTTTTGCATCTCGGGGAAATAGCCGAGTTGAGCCGCCACGCCGCTGAAGCCGGTATCCGCTTCATCCGCACGGGCACCAACGGTTACATCTTCAAGGGCGCAGACCAGCCCGGCTTTAAGGACAAGATCTCACGTTACGCCGAGACCCTGGCCAACACCCCCATCAACACCTTTTGGGTCAGCGTGGATTCAGCCAAACCTGAAATGCACGAAAGAAACCGGGGACTGCCTGGAGTCATCGCAGGCATTGAACAGGCCCTGCCCATTTTCCATGACATGGGCGTGTTCCCCTCGGCCAACCTGGGCATCAACCGCTACACGGGCGGCGACGGTACAGAGGCTTTGCGCGCGGGCACGGGCGAGGATTTTGACAACCAGGAATTCTACGAACTGGCCCGGCGCGCCTTTCGAAAGTTCTACTCCTTTGTGCACGGACTGGGTTTCACCATTGTTAATGCCTGCTATCCCATGAGCCTGGACAGCGAAGAGGCTGAAGCCCAGGCCATCTACGCCGCCACCTCCGAGGACGACTTCATCAGCTTCACTCCCGAGGAAAAAATCTACCTGTTCAAGGCGTTGTTCAACACCATCCCGGAATTCCGCGCCAAGATGCGCATTTTTTCGCCGCGCTCGTCCTTGCTGGCCTTGATCCGCCAGTACGAGGGCAATCCTGAGGCAGGATACGCCTGCAGGGGCGGCATTGACTTCTTTTTTATCGATTCCAAAGACAACAACACCTACCCCTGTGGCTACCGGGGCAGCGAAAACCTCGGTTCCTTCGCAGACATCGACCTGGGAAAAATCGACGCCAAGGCCCATTGCCGGGAATGCGACTGGGAATGTTTCCGCGACCCGTCCGAACTCATCGGCCCGATCCAGGACATCCTGCGCCGGCCCTACCGTATTGCCACACGTTTCATTACGGACTGGGCCATGACCCGTATCTGGTATGAGGATCTCAAATATTACCGGGCCTGTGAATTCTTCAACGGCCGTACGCCTCCCAACCTCCGAAAACTGGACCGCTTCAGCCGTGGATTTATCAATGGCTCGGGTTGGCGGGCTGCTTGCCGGGCCATGGGTGGCGACTTCTCCAAGGAGCTGTGCAGTTCCTGAACGCTTGGGCAAGGACCACCCCTTTCAAGTGTCACAATTCTGTTGAAATCACTTCTACTCGCCTCTCCATCCCTTGCAGGACCGGCCCTTACGGCTGGTCCTTTTTTTTGGACCCGCCACGGCCATGTAACATGTACTGCGTATAGGATGATTCACTGAAAAAAGGAGAATGACCATGACGGAAGATCAAGTCAGACATTTGAAAATCCATCTCCAAGAACAGCTTGCTTCTCTTCAATCCGAGACCCCTGCCCTTGCCATTTCCCACTGCGCCGATGAAAATGAATTCGCTTCCCTGGTGGCTGACGCCTATACCCGGGTGGCGGTCAACGAGCGCTCGGCGCGGCGCATGCAAGAAATCGAGGAAGCCCTGCGCATGATGGACGGCATGGAATACGGGTACTGCCGTGAATGCGGCGGCGAAATTGGTTGGGCGAGGCTACAGGCCAGGCCAACCGCTATATTTTGCGTGGATTGCCAAGAAGAACGCGAACGCAGCGCGGCCTAGTCCACAAAACAACAGGGCCGCCCTGTTGCCAAGGCGGCCCTGAACATCTTTACCGTATCTCCCTGCGGGATCAGTATCCCGCCAAGATATCGTTTTCTCGTAAAATCACCAGATTACGCAGGCCGTAGCGGGAGCTCAATTCGTCCTTGAGGCGGCGGGCACTGTCGAGATTCTCGTATGAGCCGATCATGACCCGGAACCATTGGCCTTCCGAACCCAGGTCCACGTGCTTGACGTAAACCCCGCGCACGCCCGTATCAATGAGGTAGGCCCTGCGCTGCTCCGCCAATACCTGGATGTGGTACGCGCTTTCCATGACCGAATACTCGGTCTCCGTGGAATCGAAGCCGGCCATTTCGCTGGTGTTGACGTTGGGGTGCGGATCATGGCCGTACACGTAGCCCAGACCGCGCATACAGTCCTCCACGGCCTGTTCCTCGGACGGCACGTCAAGGCGCCCGGTCTCGGCCAACACTTCCACGCTGGCTTCACAGAGCCACTGATCGTCGCCCCAAGCCGACTCCGGCTTGTTGGGGTGGTAGTAGGCAGTGGATTTGCAGCCCCCAAGCACAAGCAAGGCAAAAAAGGTCAGAATAAAAATCCGATACTGCATGTTTCCCTCCTGGAACCCGACTTGTTCGGCCCGAATCAAGGAAAGCCGCACGCGGCCCCCACTTCCTTGATCCGCCTATTCTCTCCCGTGCTGAAGCCCAGGTCAGGTTTCTGACCTTTGCTCCACAACAAGATATTCGTTGCAAAGCCTGGACCAGCATCTCTAGACTTTTCCTAGTGTTTTTCTACCAGAAACACTCCCCTTTGCCAATGCCCTTTCCTGCATCTCAACAAAAAAAAGCCCGGAACATCATGTACCGGGCCGGGATTATTGGATCGAATCAGGGAGACTAAATATCTTGGCGGCGGTTGGCCATGGCTTCATAGGCATTGAAGTCGATTTCCGGGCTCAAGGTGTGTTGCTCAAAATACTCGTCCGCGTCGCCGTCAAAGTATCCATGCATCTCCTCGGTTATGTTGTTGAGCACGAGGTAGCCGTACACCAATTCGTGGAAGGGAAGTTCCGGTGTGTAAAAGGCGTAAAAATACACGGTGTAGTTGGGGTGGTCCTTGGGAACAAACGCCGCGTACATGGTGTCTTCCCCTTGCAGCAAGGGAAAAAAGTCCTCCAATTCGGTGAAGGCCTCCTGGTATTCAGAAGCTTGGACCGCATTGAACAGCTCTTCGGCCGTGGCGTAATAAATTTCTTGGTCCTCGGCTGATGGGTTGGAACCGGATGTCTCCCTTTGCGGCGGTTCACTTGTTCCTTCCCCACCTGGGCCGCTGGAAAGGGGGTCGGCTGACGAAGAAGCCGCAACGCTCTGCTCCTCTTGCGGTGATACCTCGTCATTGACCGGGCTGTCCGAGGAACAGCCGCAGATCAACAGTACGCACCAAACACTGAACAGTATATGCAACATTACACGGATCATATTCTTTCTCCTGGAAAAACAGAGGATTAGTCCAACCTCTACTGCACCCAGTATACCTTCCTCAGGGGCCAAGGTCCACACTCCCATGAAATTGGCTTTCCTTGACGTTTCGCCCCTTGCCGGGCGACCATGGGCCATGGGCAAACCACCCAAACAACGCGCCGACCACCTACTCGTGGCCCAAGGCCTGGCAGAAAGCCGGGAGCAAGCCAAACGGCTGATCATGGCCGGAAAAGTTTTCCTGCCCGCAGGCAAGGGAATCGAACGCGTGGACAAGCCCGGCAAGCAACTCAACCCGGACATTCCCCTCTCGCTCCAAGAAGAGGAGCGTTTTGTGAGCAGGGGCGCGTACAAGTTGATGACAGCCATTGATTCCTTTGCCTTGGATCTGGCGGACAAGGTGGTGCTCGACGCGGGCGCGTCCACGGGCGGGTTTACGGACTGCGCCCTGCAACACGGCGCGCGCAAGGTATACAGCGTGGACGTGGGGTATGGCCAGTTGCACGCCAAGTTGCGCCAGGACCCGCGCGTTGTGTGTTTGGAGCGGATCAACCTGCGCCTTGCCGAACAGGATTTGATCCCCGAGCCTGTGGACCTCGTGACCATTGACGTATCCTTCATCTCCCTCAAGCTGATCCTGCCCCCTTGCCTGCAGTATCTGCGTCCGGGTGGCGAAATCGTGGCCCTGATCAAACCCCAGTTCGAGGTGGGTCCGGGCCAGACCCAAAAAGGCGTGGTCAAGGACCCTGAACTGCGGCAACGAGCCGTGGACATGATCACGGAATTCGCGGCGCGCCAACTCGGCCTTACGCTGAAGGGCTGCGTGCCCTCGGCCATCCTGGGTCCCAAGGGCAACCAGGAATTTTTATCCTATTTCCAGTCTCCGGCCTGACACCCTAGGTTTTCGGCAAGGGCCACAAAGGCAGGCTCAGGGCGCTGAAACCCGGCATGACAAGTTGCATGTGGTGCAGATACAGATACGCGCCTTTCTCATCTTGGCCATACCTCTCGTCGCCCAGGATCGGGAATCCAGCGTGGGCCAAATGAGCGCGGATTTGGTGCCGCGCGCCCCGGAGAATCTCGGCCCGGACCAGGGTGGCCCGCCACGGAGCAATGTACGCCAAAGGCTCGGCGCGGGTATGGCGCAGGGGCGAAGCCATGGTGTCGAGGACCCTGACAGTTGCCCGCTTGGCCATGTCAATGGACCGGTCCAGGGTCAGGGAAGCTTCCATGCGGCCCCTGACCAGGGTTACATAGACCTTGCGTACACGGCCCTGCTCTTGGAGTTCATGGTATCCTTTCTCGGCCTGGGAAGTCATGGCCGCCAGAACAATGCCTGAAGTTGGCGTGTCCAAACGATTGAGCAGGACAGCTTGAGGCTCCGAACTGTTCAGGAAAACCTCCACACTGGGGCCGGGCCGTCCGGCCAAGGACTGGGTGGGCAACCCGGCGGGCTTGTCCAGGGCTGCGTATTCATTGTTTTGGTTGAGGATTCGTATCTGAGGGGTGGCAAAGGAGCGTTGGCCGGTGGACTCGGCATCCTTCTTAGGCCGCAGGGCAATGGTCTCCCCTGCCCGCACCCGGTAGCCCTTGGGCTTGGGAGTGCCGTCCACCAGCACGTCGTATTGCTCCCACAACCGCTTGCGCCCGCGCAGGCCCGCATCCGGCGACAGGGCGGAGACAGCGCTGTCCAACCGCCGGCCTGCCTGTTCCTTGCCCACGGTTAGCTGCGCCAAGTCATTTTTCTTGGGGTCCTGGCTCACCCCTTTGCTGTAGGCAAAAACAAACGCCAGGGGAAGGGGGCCCCTGGCGCTTTGAAGCTTTTCTTGAGTTGTGCGGGTGACTCAGCCCTGCTTACTCACAAAGGAACTATACCCCGTCACTTTTTTCACGGATTTGCCGTACCCGGCCAAACGCGCGCCTTCCTGCTTGGCCCTGGCCAAATCCTGGCGCACGGTTTCATGCAGTTCCTTGGCTTCGTTGGTCAAACGGCCTTGCAAGGTTTTCAGCCGGATCAGCTTGTCCCGCAACTCCAGCAGCTTATCCGGATCACGGCGGTCCCAGGCTTCAGCCATAAGCACACTACGTTCCCTGGCTTTTTCCCCGGCCTCTTCCACCATGCCCGAGGCCAGCAGTTCCAATTCCTGGTTGCCCAGGTCCAGGGCTTCATCCAACAGAGTCAAGGTGTCCGCCATGTTAGGCCTCATATTCCTTGATGTCTTCGCGCAGCAGGGCAATGATTTTTTTCCACTTGTTTACCGCGGGAATGAATTCGTATTCCAGCAAGTCGGAAAGCAGGATCCAGTCCTCGTTTTCCATGACCTCGCACATCTCTCCGAACAGGACGTTGACCTCGTTGGAACTCTCCTGCAGCTCCTTGTGGTCCTTCAAGCTGAACTCGTCGCGCAGCACCGAGATCATGCCGATGAAGTCGCGCACCACGTCGAGAAGGTCCTGGTACATTTCCAGGGCCTCGCCGTCATCGGCTTGGCGGAACAGTTCGGCCACTTGGCGGCTGCCGTGGTCCATGAGGTTCACCACCTTGTACAGCTCGCGGGTGATGTTCACGGCCATGTCCTGGACCGGCACGGTGCGGATCTCCACGCTGGAGAACTCGTCGCTGGAAATGTCCTCGGCCTGGTGGGGGTAGATCTCGCTGAACGTCTCGTTATCGACCAACACGTCGGTCACCACGCGGTCGTCCATGTATTTGTCTTCCATAACCTTGAGCAGCAGTTCCTCAAGGTTGGCGAAGCCTTGCCCTTGCATGTCAATGGTGGTTCCATCCACAACGATCATGTCGTTCACCCTCCAAAAAATAGAGAAAATGGCAGTCCTTGCCGGTTAGAGTAGTCGGCTGGAAATATACAAGTTCCGTGCCACGCTCACTTGAGGAGCCCGCTCCAGGCGGAAACCAGTGAGGAATAGTTGGCGATATGTTGGGATATGCTTGCCATGTCCCGCCCCGACTCTTGGGACTGGGCGTTCCACATCAAATCCAGGGCGCTGAACAGGGGCGAAGCGCTGAATATTTCTCCCACTCTCCGCCACGACGCAAGAAACACGTTTTTAATAGGCGCGGCAGGATTCGCTGTGAGCAGGACCGCCTGTTCCTTGAGCAGGTCCAGGACCTTGTTTGCCTGACCGAGGGTTTCCAGGGCTGAGCTGCGGGATTCCCGGCTCAATTCCGGCCGCCACTGGTCCGTATCCCCTTCGATGTCGTCCAAGCCGCGCTGGTCAAGAAACTGACTATACAGGCGGCGTTGGACGCGCAGCCATTGGGTGCGGTCCGTGATCTCGTGTCCGGACAGGGAACGCAGATCGTGGAAATGGTGGCTATCCCAACAGGTTTCCCAGATGCGGGCTCCGGGCGCTGTCTTCCCTTTACTTGCCTTGTCTTGGCCGAGAATGCGTCCCACAACCAGGGACTGGATAAGTTCGGGTGTGATGGCCTTGCGGCAGGCCTCTTTTTGCGGGCAGGAATGGTCGAATCCGCAGGGGTGGCAGGCCATGTCCGGTTCCACGCATATGGCGCCGGGCAGATACGGCCCCGTGTCCCAGGGCTGTGCCGTGGCCAGGAACAGGGCGGCCATGGGAGTCCCCAGCCCGGCGGCCAGGTGCATGGTGCCTGTGTCATTGCTGACCAAGCATTCGACTTGGGCCAGGACCGCAGCCAATTCCTTGAGGCTGGTTTGTCCCATAAGATTGATGCAAGGTGCCCCAGAGTCCTGGAACCGCCGTCCCAAATGGGTCTCGCTTTTGCCGCCAACCAACACGGGCATAAGTTCGTGCTCCCGCCATAAAGCCTGGCCCAAACGCGCAAAACTCGCCACAGGCCAGCGGCGGGTGTCGTTGCTCGCGCCAAGCTGCATGGCCACAAAACCCTTGGCCGTGGGAGATTTTTGTTGCATGAGCTCACGGGCATCCTTTAATCCTTCGGACCCTGGCCGCCGCACGCCAAGCGGCCTCGGCGCATCGCCCAGGCCCGCAGCCTTCCACAACACGTCGCTCAAGTTGAAAGGGCTGGCCGCGCGGTTATCCGAGGACGCCAACAGAAACATGGCCCACGGGGTGTCGCTCGCGCCAAAGCCCAGATCGTCCATGGAAAAGCCGTGCACTTGTGGCGGCGGCATACCAGCGGCCTGCCCACCTTGCAGGGAAACCAGCCGGGCCATAAGTCGGGCGGACATGGAAGGCGTCACATTGTAGATGGCTTGGTCTTGTTCGTGGTGATCCGGTACCCCACGCCCTTCAGCGACTTGTTTGGACCAGTTCCAAATGCCACTGAGGCTGCCCAGCCAATTCCGGTCCAGGTCCTGGAGCAACTGGTCGCCCTCCAAGGGCCAAATGTGGTCCACATCCCGCAGCAGTTCCGCTGCCGAGGAAAAGCTTTGCAAACACACGAGATCCAGGGCCTGTTTTCTGGCAGCCAAGCCGCTGAGTACGGGCTGGGTCTGGATCAGATCGCCAAAGCGCGTCAAATTGATGAGCAAGGAGCACATAATCCGGGAACCATACACAAGCTATGCCAGTGCAGCCCTTCAAACAGACCTAGAGCTGGCGCAATACAATCCTTCCTTCTTCAGGGGGTAGGGAATTATTGCATTTTTATCGTATTCCATTATCATGCCTCGGATAGTTTTGATTCCATGTGGCATATGCAAGGAGGGGCGCAATGCCCATCAGATATATGGCTGCCGTGCTCTTGGTCGGCGATGTGGCCGAAGCCAAAGCGTTTTATGAAAGCCTGCTCGGACAGGAAGTGATCATGGACCACGGGGGAGTGCATGTGGTCTTTGAGGGCGGCTTTGCCATCTGGCAAGCCGACCGCGCCTATGCCGTGCTGTTTGAGGGCCGGGAACCGCCCAGCGGCCCCCTGGGCTCGGACAATGCGGAACTCTACTTTGAAGCGGAAAACCTGGACGACGCCTGGAAGGTCATGACCAACAACGGCGTGACCATTGTCCACTCCATGATCGAGCAACCCTGGGGCCAGCGCTGCTTTCGGGTCAAGGACCCGGACGGGCATATCGTGGAAGTGGGCGAACCCATGTGGGTGGTGATCCGCCGCTTCCTGGGCGAGGGCCTTGACGTGCGGGAAACCGCCAAACGCACCTCCATGCCCCTGGACATTATCCAGGAAATCGCCGAGGGCATGGGCTAGCCGTTACTCCCCTGTTTCCACACCAGGACCTTGTTCCTGCATAATCGTCCGCAGCTTGGCGTGCCCAGCGGGAAAAGCCCACTTATCCATGTCCTGGAACTCAATCCACTCATAGCGGCTGGCCGCGCTGAGCACGGGCTCGGGTTCACGGCCATTGGCCAGGGCGCAATAAAACCCGTGCATGGTGACCCGGTATTTGGTGTAGCTGTAGCGCACCGTGCCGATGCGCCATGTTGGAACCACATCCATCTCGGTCTCTTCCTGGAACTCCCTGACCAGGGCCTGCTCCTGGCTTTCTCCGTCTTCAATGACCCCGCCAGGGAACTCCCACAGCCCGGCCCACACGTCCCCAGGCAACCGCTTCTGGATGAACAGCCGATTGTGGTGCACCAAAACACCCGTGGCCATGGTGATGCGCACGACTTCCTTGGGTTTCCCCTTTATTGGCCGTTCATGCTCCAGTCCGGCCTTGCGGCTCAGGCACATTGATTCAAGAGGGCATTCCTCGCAGCGGGGATTGCGGGAACAGACCAGGGCTCCGAACTCCATGAGCGCCTGGTTGAATTCCCTGGCTTGGCCTGGCTTTAAAACAGCCACCATGTCCCTGGCGCTTTCCTGAATCGCCCGTTGTGACTCCTTGTGTTTGACGGGCTGGTCCAGGCAACGCAGTCGCGCCACCACCCGTTCCACATTGGCGTCAATGGCTGGAACCGGCTCCTTGAAGGCCAGGCTGGCCACGGCCCGGGCCGTATACGGTCCTACCCCGGGCAAACCCTCCAACTCCGTTACCGTGTTCGGAAACCGCCCGTTCCCTTTCGTCACGATCCGTTGGGCCGTGGCATGCAGGTTCCTTGCCCTGGAATAGTAGCCCAGCCCCTCCCAATACTTGAGTATCTCATCTTCAGACGCCTGGGCCACGGACTCCACGTCAGGAAAGCGGACCATCCAGCGGGTGAAATATTCCACGGCCCGGTCCATCTGGGTCTGCTGGAGCATGATTTCCGAAACCCAAACCTCGTAGGGTTTGTACTCCTTGCGCCAGGGCAGGTCGCGGCCATGCTCCTCAAACCATCTGAGGAGCCGCTCGGTCACTTGGGTGTGGGGAAACATCGGAACTATTTACGCAATCCAGTAACAACGCGCTTAAAGGAGCTCTTGATCAGGCGCAGGGGCCGAAAAGCCACATTGTCCCGCTTCTTGGGAACTTCAAAGGAGGCCGCGTCAAACTCCGAGGGCTCTTGCAGGGGATACAGCAAGTCCTCGGCCCTGGCGCCGGGCAGTTTCCTGGCTCGGCTTTCCTGCCATAGGGGCAGCAAGTCCGGAGTCAGGCCGAGCAGGGAATACATTGCCGTGTCCATGGCCACAGGGCTGGGCGACGCGCCCAATAATTTCAATGCATAGGGCTTGCCGCGCACAGGGCCGCTCTTGTGCATGGCTGTGATCCCGTCCAGAAGGGTCACGGCTTGGGGTAGGGCCAGCATGACCTCGTTGATCATGGCCTGAAACCTGTTCTCCCGCTCGCCAAAGCGCGAATGGGCCACCCCCTTGCGCATGCCCGCCACGCACCCGAACAAATTCTTGACGCCCAGGCTCATGCGCATTTGGGCGTGGCACTTGAGCTTGGGCAGATTGAGCAGCAGGTCCTGGTCCAGGGCGTCGCGGGACACGCCAATCCTGGCCCCAAAAGACAACTTCAGGGGCATGGGCCGCCCCAGGGTAACCACGGGCACATCCATCCCCTTCAAATACTTGAAATACCCGCTACGCCGGGCCACAAAGCCGGCCGAACCAAAAGCCGGGGAATCCCCCACCGTGACTTTGCAGCCCCGATCCAGCAGGTAACGGCACGCGGCGTGGACCACAATGGGATGGGTGCAAGCCAAACCGGATTTAAGGACCGAGACCAGGTTGGGTTTGACCAGGACCCGCACGCCCGCCGAAGGTCTAAAATCTATAGCCTCGAACAGCCGGGCCACGACCCCAGCCACCTTGTCCGGCTCATACTCCGAGCAGGTGAGCAGGGCCACAGGGACCGCTCCGGACGCAGCACTCATTCCGTGGGCTCCATCAAGTCGTCCAAGCGGTCAAGGATCATCCGGCCGTGGTTCTTTTCTTGTCCAGCCAGGGTCAGAAACACCTCCCCACTTGCCTTGTCACTGTTTTCATGCGCCATGGCCCTGTACAGGTCATAGGCCGTGTATTCGATCTCCAGGGCCAGTTCCGCGGCTTCCATGCCGCCGCCCTGCAAGGCTTCCTGAACCCACGGCTTGAGTTCGGCGATGGTCCTGCCCCCTTCCAACACGTCCCCGGTCAACGACGCGAACAGGTCGTCGAATGGCGCGAGTTCCTGCCCGCCCAGCTTGGCCAACTCCTTGTACACAAGCTTGGCGTGGGCTGTCTCCATGCCCGCCAAATCCTGCATCAGCTTGACCACAGGCTCCTTGTCCGCCTTTTTCGCCACGTAGTTGTAAAGCAGGAGAGCTGCCTTTTCCAGTTCCAGGGCCTTGAGCAGCACTTGCCTGGGATCGGTCATCCCGTGAAAGACTTGGAGCCTGGGAGCTTGGTCAACAGCCACGCCGTCCCAGCCGTTCATGCCCTGGTCCAGGTTGAGCAGCCCGGCCGCAAAATGCTCGCTTTCCACGGCCATGGTCGCGGCCACGCGGGAGCGACCCCCGCTCTGGCAATAGAGCACTGTGCGCGCGTTGGGGTCCAATTCGCCGAGCCGAGCCCCGAACTCGGGCAAGGGCATGTTGCGCGCGCCTGGAATGTGCCCTGCCAGGTACTCCTGGGGCTGGCGCACATCCACCAGAGCGTACTCGCTCTCTGCCTCGCCTGCCATGTAGTCGCGCAATTCCTGGGAACCAAGCGACGAATACCCAATTTCCTCGAACATACCTTTCCCCCGTCCGGACCTGCCCGCGATTCGCCCGTGTCCCGAGCCTTCGGGCGTTATTTCCTATCCCCGGCGCCTTGGAACGTATCCCATCCCGCCTGGATTTCAAAGGCGGCCCACGCCTGGCCAAACCTAACCTGCTACGCCAAGTCCTTGAACAGGCATAAGTATTGCTTACATTTGGCCGATAGTCTTTGTGTATGTGAACTCTAACCACTACAGAACGCCATGGCCATACTCCCCTTTCCCCAAGACGGCTGCAAAGTCTCCCCTTCCCTTTGGAACGCGAGCGGCGTGCTTTGGCTGCACGGCTTGTCCGGAAGCGGCAAATCCACCTTGGCCCGCAATCTCTCCCAAGAGCTGACCCACCTAGGCGTGAACAGCTTCGTGCTTGACGGCGACTCGGTGCGGCGTGGCCTGAACCGGGACCTTGGCCTTTCCCCCGAGGACCGCAAGGAAAACGTGCGCCGCACTGCGGAAGTGGCGCGGCTCATGGCCCAGGCCGGGGTGTTTGTTATCGCGGCGTTCATCACGCCTTACGAGGAAAGCCGTCATTTGGTGCGCGCGACCATGGTCCAGGCCCGCATTCCCTATGCTGAATGCCATGTGAGTTGCCCCTTGTCCCTGTGCATGTACCGCGACCCCAAGGGCCTGTATGCGCGCGCACGGGCAGGAGAAGTCAAAGGCATGACCGGCCTGGCCGCGCCCTTTGAAGAACCCGGCCATCCCGACCTGACCGTGAACACCCAAGGCGCTGATGTCCATGAGTGCGTGCACACCATAGTGAGTTTCCTGCGAAACCGGCACATGCTGGTCCCGGTCCCGGACGAAGAGCAAACAGACGCTCCCATGATTAATGCGAAAAAAAGTCAGGACACCGAAGGAATCTCGTCCCAGCAGGTGGTGTAGCGCGGCGATTTTCTGAGTTGGCGCATCTTCCAGGGCCGCCCCAATCCCGTGGCCGCGTATTGCAGAGTCCCCCGTCCCCATTTGGCCGTGACCGCATCCATGGAG
>QZKZ01000257.1 GCA_004796465.1 Desulfovibrio sp. | reverse complement strand
CGTGGGGGGAAGAGGGGGAACCTTTCTTCAGAAAGGTTCCCCCTCTTCCCCCCACGACGTTCGCCATCACCAATAAAAAGCGCCGGGCACCCCCTCAAGGCTGCCCGGCGTCAACAGTGCGAAATAAGCGTTACCAGACCAGGGCGAACTCGTCGCGGCGGTTCTTGGCCCAGGCAGCATCGTTGTGGCCGGAGTCAGCCGGGCGTTCCTCGCCGTAGCTGATGATCTCCAGTTGGCTGGGATTCACGCCGAGCATGACCAGGTACTGGGACGCGGCGCGGGCGCGGCGCTCGCCCAGGGCCAGGTTGTACTCGTTGGTGCCCCGCTCGTCGCAGTGGCCCGCGATCTGGACCAAGAGATCAGGGTAGGTCTTCATGATCTCGGCCTTGCGGCTCAGGATGGCGCGGCTCTCAGCGGACAACTCGAAGCTGTCGTAGGTGAAATAGATGGTCTCGTTAACAATGGTCCGCTTGGCTTCTTCCAGTTCCCGGGCGGCGATTTCAGCGGCGCTCATGCCCTCGGGGCTCTCGTCAGGGGTGCTTGCCACTTCTTGGCGGCTGGAACAACCGAAGCTCACGGCCATGACCAGGACCAGCGCAACGATCGGCAGAATTCGAAGCATTTTCATGGTGTCCTCCTCTTTGCCGTGACTTCACGGCGGTTGTTTGTATCCGGTGCAAACGCTGCTCAGCGTCTCAAGTCAAAGTATCCCGGATGGATATCCAAAATGCGCATCCGCGCCGCATTCTTTCCTAGCAAGCTCTGTGCGTTGCATCAAGTCCAGTTTCTTATTGGGTTATTCCCCAGGCCGGAAAACTGACCCCGCCGCCCGTGGGTATCTCGATGGGGCCTTCGGCGTAGACCGTGGTCAAGAAGATCCGTCCCCGCGAGGTGTAAGCCACGAAGTAGCCGTCCGGGCCAAAGGCCGGGGCTTCGTCGTTACCCGGGCCGTAGCTCAATTGCCGCTCCTGGCCTGAGACCAAATCAAGCAGGTAGATGCGGTAGCCGCTGCTGGTGCGGCGGGAGTACACGAGTTGGGTGCCCTCGGGATTGAGGGAGGGGTCGGTGTTGTAACTGCCCTGGTAGGTCACGCGCCTGCCTTCGCCACCACCGGCGCCGGCCACGAACACCTGTGGACCGCCGAATCTATCGGACACGTAAGCCATATTGCCGCCCGAGACGGAAAAATCCGGGGAAACGTCAATGCCGCCGCCACGCACCAGAGGCGAACGGTTGGAAAAGGAGATGTCCAGGAGATAGATGTCGGAATCGCCGTTTTCTGAAAGGCTGACCGCCACTTGGTTGCCAGGCGTGAAGGTGGGGCCGACCACGGTGCTGTTGCGAAAGGGGTGGGTGGTCACGGAGCCCGAGGAGTCCCATACGCCCAGGGAGTGGTAGCGGTCGCCCAAGTGGGAAAAGACCACGTATTGCCCGTCCGGGCTCCACGCGGGCGAGAGGCAGGAACCCTCAAGGCTGGTCAGTTGGCGGGCGTCGCGGCCCGTGGCGCGGATGGCGTGGATGTTCTTGTTCTGCACGTAAGCCAAGGAGCTGCGGAAAAAGTTGGCAGGGCCGTCAATGGCTTCCATGAACGCGGAACAGAACATGTCGGCCACGCCTTCCAGCTGGCTGTCGTTTTCAATGGAGTAGGCCTTGCCCACGATCATGCGGCCGTCAAACACGCCAAAGACGCGCAACTCCACTTCGCTGCCCGTAACCCAACGGGCCGAGACCAAAAAGTCGGCTCCGGCCATGGAGAAGCGCTCCAGGTCCGATAATTCGAACTCGTAGGTGTTGAGCCGAGTTCCGCCCAAAATTGATTGCTTGTCAATGATATGAATGAAGGGAACAAATGCCAGGTTTTCCATGATCAGATTTTCCAGGTTCCTGGCCTGGACTGGGGCCGGGTCGCTGGGAGAGCTGCCCATGGGGTCTCCAAAAACCAAACGTCTTTCACCAATACCGTACTCTTCGATATCTATGTTGATCTGTTGGGCAAAGCCAGTGGATGCCAAAACCAGTACAAGGAGAAAGATGGCCGCGCCCATGGCGCGACGCATACATGCGTGCATGATGGTCAACCTTCCCGTGAGTTGAAGGTGATGGTGAAGTTCAGCCTTCCTGGTGGAGGCCGCAAATTCATATTTCGCACCAGGGATACGGCTCTCATCGCCGATGCATCATATTCCGATACCCCGGAGGCCCTGACCACACGAAAGTCGTAGATCACGCCTCCGGCATCAATATTCAGTTCAACCACTACAACAAGTTCGCCGCTTGTCCGGAAGGTGGGCGGCATGGTCCATTGGTCCTTGACCAAATCGGACACGTACCGGGCATACGCCATTTCCGGGCTGATACCGCCGCCACCGCCGCCGCCAGGACCGGTGCCGCCGCCGTGTCCGCCCGTGCCGCCGCCACCGCCGCCAGGCGTCCCGGCCAACTCCTGCAGGGCGCTATCAAGGGCTTGCCGATTTTCCGCGGCCTGGCCCTGTGCCTCCTGCTCCACTTCATTGAGAGCGGCGGCCACGGGGTCGTAAGGCTCGGGTTCAGGCTCAGGCTCGGCTACCGGCGGAGGATCAGGAGCGGGTTCCGGCTCCGGCTCTGGTTCCGGTTCAGGCTCCGGTTCAGGCTCGGGCTCGGGTTCTGGCTCGGGTTCTTCAACAACCTCGGGCTCCTCAGCCTCGTCGTCCTTATTCGGGCTGATCACCTCGGCATCGTCAGGCACGGCTTCGGGCTCGGG
>QZKZ01000044.1 GCA_004796465.1 Desulfovibrio sp. | reverse complement strand
ATTACGACCTGGCGGTGGAGGCCTTGCAAGCCTGCAGTGATGTCACCGGTGACCTGGCTGTGAAGGCCAACTGCGAATATGAAATGGCCCAAACCCTAGGCTACATGCAGAATTGGCACAGGGCGAAAGGCGTATTGGATACGGTCCTGGAATACGAGGAGTTGGATCCCGAACTCTTGGCCCTGGCCACGTTCATGCTGGCCGACATCCATGAGCATGAAGGGGATTACTCCACGGCCCGGGAGTTGCTGGAATCCATCCGGGACACCTACCCCAACCCCAGGGTGGTGGAAACCCGGCTTGAGCACCTGGATGATCTTCGGGACTGATTAGTTAAGAGTCCATCAAAAAACGACGGCCTCCCAGCATTCGCTGGGAGGCCGTTTTTGTTTCGCAGGAAAGTTAGCTTTTCGTGCGGAAAAGCCGTGATTACAGGATGGGCAGGTAGCGGTCGATTTCGTAGTCAGTAACCTGGGTGCGGTAGTCGTCCCATTCCATGACCTTATTGGCCACCAGGTTGGTGTGCAGGTGGTCGCCCAGCACTTCCTTCATCAGGGCACTGCTGTCAAGGGCCATGGCGGATTCGTACAAGCTGCCGGGCAGGGAGTCGATGCCGCGGGATTCGCATTCAGCCGGGCTCATCTCGAAGATGTCGTCTTCAACAGCGTCGCGCAGGGTGGTAGCCTTTTCAATGCCGTCCAGGCCGGCGGCCAGCATCACGGCAAAGGCGAGGTAGGGGTTGGCTGCCGGGTCGGGGCAACGGTACTCGATGCGTGTGGCGGCTTCCTTGCCGGGCTTGTACATGGGTACGCGGACAAGGGCGGAGCGGTTGCGCTGGGCCCAGGCAATGTAGCAAGGAGCTTCGTAGCCGGGCACCAAGCGTTTGTAGGAGTTCACCCACTGGTTGGTGATGGCGGTGATTTCCTTGGCGTGGCCCAGAAGACCGGCAATGTAGCTCTTGCCTTCGGCGCTCAGGTGATGGGGATCGCCAGCGTCAAAAAAGGCGTTCTTGCCGTTTTTGAACAGGGATTGGTGGACGTGCATGCCGGAGCCGTTTTCGCCGAACAGGGGCTTGGGCATGAAGGTGGCGTAGCAGCCGTGCTTGCGGGCCACTTCCTTGACCACGACCTTATAGGTCATGGCCACGTCGGCCATGATCAGGCCTTCTTGGTAGCGCAGGTCGATTTCGTGCTGGGACGGAGCCACTTCGTGGTGGGAGTATTCCACGGGAATGCCCATGGCCTGCAAATTGAAAATGATGTCGCGGCGAACGTCGTTGGCCAGGTCCAGGGGCGGAGCGTCAAAGTATCCGCCGGGATCCAGGGTGTCCGGGCTGTTGGGGGAAGCAAACAGGAAGAATTCGAGCTCAGGGCCGACATAGTACTTGTAGCCCTTTTGCGCTGCCTTATCGAGGACCTTCTTCAGCACGTAGCGGGAGTCGGCTTCGTAAGGGGATCCGTCAGGAGTTTTCACATCGCAGAACACGCGGGCAACCGGGCGTTCAAGGGGACGCCAGGAGCAAATTTGGAACGTGGTGGGATCGGGATAGGCCACCATGTCCGACTCGTGAATGCGGGTGAAGCCCAGGATCGAGGATCCGTCAAAGCCCATGCCTTCTTCAAAGGCGGCTTCGAGTTCGCTCGGGGTGATCTGGAAGCTTTTCAGCGTGCCCAGGATGTCCACGAACCAAAACTGGATAAAGCTGATGTTGTAGTCTTTGACGGCCTTGAGCACGTCGTCGCCGTTTTTACAATTAAAGACAGGGATTTCCATTCCTCATACCTCCTGAAGGT
This sequence comes from Desulfovibrio sp., assembly GCA_004796465.1. GTDB lineage: Bacteria > Desulfobacterota > Desulfovibrionia > Desulfovibrionales > Desulfovibrionaceae > MADRE1. Next base: position 2,520 of record QZKZ01000044.1, on the reverse strand, counting down.
TATGTGAACAAGTCATGTATCGCCACGGGTTGGTCCCGAGGCAGTACAAAAACAAGACCAGTCAAGGAAAATCCTTTAATTATGGAGGAATACCAACAAAGACCAGGAAAAGGAAGAAACGCTAAATAACAATTGTGTAACGGAAAAGTGGGTCAAAAAGGGAGCGCTTTTCAAATTTGTAAACAGGAGAGTTATGTGTCCCAATCCAACAGGTGCTTGAGCAGGAAAAGAGCTTGGCGGTCGCCACGGTTGTCCAGCCTGGTAATGCCGGCTTCCTTGGCCGCGGCCAAGGCGGCCTGATACTCCTCAGGGGTGATGGCCCGGTTAAGTTCCGGCCATTGGGAGGAAGCTGCTGCCCTGCCGCAAGGCCGGTACTGGTCCATGATGTTTACGTAGGTTCCCGGTGAAATCTCTTGAGCCAGAAATCCCATCCAATCGTGGGTTCCAGCTTGGTCCTCGGGCATGACCAAGTGACGGACCAACAGGCCGGACACCGCGATTCCCCGGTCATCCAGATGCAGGTCTCCGACTTGGCGAAACATCTCCTTGAGCGCGACCCGAGTTCTTTCCGGGTAATCCTTGGCGCGGCAATACGTCTGGGAAGGTTCGGACGCGGAAAATTTGATGTCGGGCATGAAGATGTCCACGATACCGTCCAGCAAGGCCAAGGTTTCCAAGGACTCATACCCCCCACAGTTGTAAACCAAGGGCAGGCTGAGGCCCATTTCCACGGCATGGGGCAGGGCTTCGAGGATCTGCGCGGTCACATGGGTGGGTGTGACGAAATTGATATTGTGGCAGCCCGATTCCTGAAGTGAAATCATGATCCTGGCCAGCTGCTCTGGAGTCCGCTCGGGCCCGTCCGGTAAGTGGCTGATGTCGTGGTTCTGGCAAAACACGCAGAGCAGGTTGCAGCCGGAAAAAAAGAGAGTACCTGAACCGTTGTTGCCCACCAGGGGCGCTTCCTCGCCAAAGTGGGGCGCGTAACTCGAGACCCGGGCGAATCGGCCGATCAGGCAGTGGCCGGTTTCCCCCTGTAGACGGTCGACCCCGCACTCGCGGGGGCACAAGCTACACTCGGCCAAACGGTTGACCGCTTCCTGGGCGCGCTTGGCCAGCTCGCCGGATTCGTGCAGGGCAAGATATCTGGGCATGGGGCACTGTAACAGGTCCCCAAGCCTCAGGCAAAGAGTGGACTCTTGCCTGTGGCGAGAAATTCTTTCCACTTGGCCTGTTCTTCCCAAGAAAAACCGCCGGGCACGCAAGGCCACAAGGAGTTGTTGTGGAACAGCGGCTCTTCCCGCAGGGGAAAAGGAGATTCCCTGCACGCCGCGTCAAAAAGCGCGCTGCCTGGAATAGGGCTGTAATACGCCACATGGGCGCGGAAACCCATGGCCTGGACATGTTGGACAGTTCGAATGGCTTCGTCCGGGTCTTGGCCTGGCAGGCCGAACAGCACGTACACCCCGATCTGGTCCAAGGAAAAGCCTGCTTGGAGTAAAGTGTCGGCCCCCAGCAGCCAGTCCCTTTTCGAGGCTTTGTTGTCGGTCCGGTTGTTGAAATCGGTTGTTTCCAGGCCCAGGCGGATGGTGGAAAGCCCGGCCTGTTTGAGAAGGGCGCAGATCTCCGGAGACAGGGCCTTGAGATGCATGGCATTGGGCGCGTGCAGGGCAATGTGGAGTTTGTTGACCACTATGCGCTGGAGCAGCGGGATCAGCCATGTCTTGGGCTTGATAAGCAGGGCGTCGTCAAAAAAGGCGTAATTCCTTACCCCGCGTTCATAATCAGCCCATATTCCGGACCACACTTCATCGGCCCCGCGCTGAACAAAGTGAGAATAGAGGCATGACGATGCGCAGTAAGGGCAATTCAAAGGACAACCCCGCGAACCGAGGATAGCGGAGTAGTGCCGGGATTGGTACAGGTCGGTGGCTGGGGTAAATCCCGCGTTCTCCGGAAGGGGGGGAGTTGGTCTGCCAAGCAGCGACCAAAGCGAAGACCATGCAGCGGCGTTCTCAAAGGGGCCGGAAACCACAAGGTCTGCGCCCGATTCCGCCAATGCGTGGTCACGGCACAAAGTGGGGTAGACTCCGCCCAGGACAACAGGCGTGTTCGGCCAAATTTCCTTGGCCAAGCGGATAATCTCCAGCGCGCCGGGATACCAATAGGTCATCAGGCAGGTGACTAAAACCGCGTCCGGCGGATCCATGCGCTGCATGGCCGAGCGGATCAGGGAAGCATCAAGGCCATAGCGGGAATAATTGCGGGGGAAGTCCTCCAGACCCTTGGGCTGGGGGAGCGCTGATTTGGGAAAATGGCCGCTGCCGTTGGAGCGGGGGCTGGGCCAGTCCGTGTCGCCCCAGGTAGGGTCCAGACAATCGAGCAGGGCCACGGAGGCTCCGCTGGCGCGCAAGGCGCCCAGCAAGGTGAGCAGGCCCATGGGGCGCAGCCACACGTTGTACGCCGCGAAGTCATAGATGGCGGGATTGATGCCCAAGATGCGAGGCACACTCCCGGCAT
>QZKZ01000382.1 GCA_004796465.1 Desulfovibrio sp. | reverse complement strand
TATGTCGGAGGATTAGCCGATGAACTGCTCATGCGCTTGGTGGACGTGATGCTCTGCTTTCCATCCTTTTTTCTGATCCTGGCCGTGGTGGCCTTTTTGGAGCCCAGCCTGTTCAACATCATGGTGGTCATCGGCCTGACCTCGTGGATGGGCGTGGCCCGGCTGGTTCGCGCCGAAACCCTCAAGCTGCGGGAACAGGACTTTGTGGCCGCAGCCAGGCTCAGCGGGGCAGGCCCTCTGCGCATCTTGTTCCTGCACATCCTGCCCAACGCCATGGCCCCGGTGCTGGTCTCGGCGACCCTTGGAGTGGCAGGGGCCATCCTTACGGAGTCTGCCCTGAGTTTTCTCGGCTTGGGCGTGCAACCGCCAGACCCCAGTTGGGGCAACATCCTCATGGACGGCAAGTCCACCCTGACCATCGCGCCCTGGCTTTCCATTTTTCCGGGACTGGCCATCCTGTTCACGGTGTTGGGCTATAACCTGCTGGGCGAATCCCTGCGCGACCTCCTCGACCCCAGACTCAAGCGCTGAACGCGCCATATACGCGGCCATTGCCCCGAATCGACAAATATGCTCTAACTGCGAAGAACCCAGTCACTTTGAGAAAAAACCCTAGTGTAATTATGCCCCAAACTCCGCCTTACCGCCGCATTCTTGTGCTCACCAGCAACGAATCCCACGCCAAGTGGGACATGGGCGCCGCACAAAAGCTCAAACCCGCGTATTCCGACGCGCTCTCCACCGGCAGCGAAGGCCTGGCCTACATGAAGCGCTTCAAAACCGACCTGGTGCTCCTGGACAGCACACTTGAGGACATGGACGGCATCGGCTTCTTGCTCCAACTCAAGGAAAAGGGCGGGACCAACGACACCACCGTGATCATGGTCACCACGGAAAACCGGCGCAACAAGGTCCTGGACTCCTTGGCCGCGGGCTGTTCCGGCTATATCTTACGCCCCTACTCCCAACAGACCTTTGAACGCCATATCCTGCAGTCCAAGCGCACCGAGGACTTCACCGAGATCGAGGAAAGCCAGTTGGCCGAGGCCAAGGAGTTGGTCGGGCAAGGCGCTTTTGACGACGCCATCGAGGCCTTTGAGGAGATTCTCGAGGAAAAGGACGAGGCCGAACGCTATTACGACATGGGCATGGGCTATTTGGTGGAGTCCAAGTACGGCAAGGCCATTGTGGCCTTTAAAAAGGCGGTCAAGCTCAACAATTTATTCGCCGAGGCTTACAAGGGCTTGGCCGAGGCTTACGAGGGCAAGGGCAAGCACGAGGAGGCCGTGAAATTTCTCAAACACGCGGCAGGCATCCACGCCCATTTTGACCAGCTTGATGAAACCAAGGAACTGTTCATCAAGATCCTCAAGATGGAAAGCGAAGCACCCAACCCCTTCAACTCCCTGGGCGTGCAGCTCAGGCGCAAGGGCGACACCCACGGCGCGATCAAGGCCTACAAGCGCGCCCTGGAACTCACGCCCGACGACGAGCACGTGTACTTTAACCTGTCCAAGGCCTACCTGTTTCTCAACAACAAGGAAAACGCGGAGATCAATCTGCGCAAGGCCTTGTCGCTCAATGGAGAATTCGGAGAAGCCAGGACCATGTTCGAGACGCTCACCGGTCTGAAGTGGGCCCCCTCGGCCACGGCGCGCACGCCGAGCAGGCAAGCGACGTCCGAGCTTGACGACTGAGCCTGCTTCTACCCCAGACTTGATATCACCTCGGGCAACACCTGCCAGCTAATAATATCCGTGGTCTGCCCCTTGACCTTGTCCTCGGGCAGTTCGCGGCCTTGGGCCTTGAGGCTGCTGTACAACTCCTGATCGGCCCGGGCCAGGGTCTTGGCGAACACATTGGAGAGCAGGACCCCGTCCACGTCACAGTTGGATTCCAAGCGCTTGGCCAGGTTGATCTTGTCGCCCACAAAGGTCACGTCGATCTCGTCCGTGCCTATGTTGAGCGTCCACATCTCGCCCATGGCTATGCCCACCCGTGTGCCTGTGGGAATCTTTTCATCTATGGACCCTGTGAGTTCGGACAACACGTCTTGGCCCAGTTGGACCAATGCGGCCGCGTATTTCAAGGCCAGGGCGCAGTTCCGGTCGTCCTTGAGGGGGTAGTTGAACACCGCGAGCACCGCGTCGCCGTTGAACTTGTCCAGGATGCCGCCGTGCTCGTAGATCAGGGCCTGGGCGCCCCGGTAATAACGGAACATGGCCTGGTTCAGGTCCTCGGCATAGGCCGTGCGCACCAGCAGGGAAAAATTCACGATATCCGAAAGCACGATGATGGAATCCCGCGAGGGCTGGCCAATGCCAAAGAACTCCTCGGGCGGTTGTTGGGAGTCCTTGAGCGCGCGCAGGGTCGGGTAGGGCATTTTGCGGGTCAAATTCACATAGGCGTGGGGGATCTCCACCTCCCCCTTGTCAAATGAATCCAATAGCTTATTAATCCGCTCGGCCTGGGATGGACCAGCAGGTGGCTGCTTCTTGGCAGGCTTTGCTGGTTTCTTGTTTGTTTTGGCAGGGGGGGCTTGATGTTCAGATTCGGCCTTGGGTGACGTCTCCGGTGCGCCTGTACTTTCAACAGCAGCCTTGCCTGTTTTGGCCTTTTCCTTGGCCGCTACCTTCTTTGCCGGAGCCTTGTCCCCCTTATTCTTGCCTTGGGCAGGAACCGGCTTACCTTTTTTCTCCTCGGCTCCCCCCACGGTCTGCTCGGTGCTTTCCTCAACAATGTCCTCATCGCCGAATACTTGCTCCGACACTGAAGCCGCCTTGAGCTTCTCGATAAAATTTGGCGAGGTCAGATCCCAGCCTTCCTTCAAACCAAGGGACTTGGCAAAGTCATTGACCGAGAGCCATTCCAATTTCTTGAACATTCCCGCAAAAGCCTTGGTGAACGCATCCAAATCTTGTTGAGAAGGCGAGTAGGGCGTGACCATGACAAAGCGGTCGATCTTGCCCCCGCCCTCAAAACTTTTGACCATGATGTGCAGCATGTTCACGGGCACCTTGGAGCGGATATCCAGGGCCGTGACCAAGCCCTCGTCGTCCCTGTACAGGAAATTCGCGGCATTGCGCAGTTGCTGCGGCACCTTGATCTGCGGCTTTTTGAGCAGGGACAGCAGATGGCCGATGGAGGTCTGCAGGGTGATGTAGCTGGCTATGGACATGGGGCTCCCCGAATAGGTTCCTTGCAACGCGAAAAATACACCATGCAGGCGCATTCCTCACAAGATCAAGAATAGCTTGGGAAAGGAGGGATGTCCATACACAGTCCGGCCAAAGCCGCGTCATCAATATTCCCAGCTTGCCCAGGCTGCGCCCAGGGCCGTCACAACAAGGATGACACCCTCTTGTCACGCCACAGCCGCTTTTGCAGCGTATACGTCATCATCAATCCTTGCGTTCACCCGGACGGATTTCCTGTTCGACGGATACCACGCAGCCAAGTTCGAAAAGGACCCCTAATGATCTACTACATCGCCGGGTTTGTGCTTCTCGTGGGCATCATTGTTGCCCTGGCTTTCCTGCTCAACTGGTTGAGCTACAAGGTTTTGAAAAATAGAATCGTGTCCGCCCGCTCCTGGGACCTCAACGTCTGCTGCGGCCATACTGACGGCGGCGGCATCAATACCGACATAGTGGCCCATACCAAGTTGGAGCGCATGGTCCTGGCCGACCCCCTGAACCTGCCCTTCAAGGACAAGTCCTTCAATCGCGTGCTCTGTTCCCACGCGGCCGAGCACATGCAAGACCCCGAAGCCCTGCTCGCGGAGTTGCGCCGCGTGGGCCACGAGGTCACGGTGATTGTCCCGCCCATGTGGGACCTGTCCGTGTTCTTCAACTTCTTTGAACACAGGTGGATTTTTCTTTGTTTCCGCAAGGTCTACCGCAACCGACTGCCCCGGCACATCCGTTTGCCCATGGCCGCCTACATCCAGCGTACTGTGGGCCAGCGTATCCGCGCCTAGCCCCTGTCGCGGTTGCGCACCTCGTTTCGAAAGGAATTCAGCGGGGCGCAGCAGCCCTCGCCCTCGCCGATCTCATACCTGTACTCAGCCCCATGCTCGGGGTCGGCCATGAGCACACACGTATACCGCCTGGCCTCCTCGTCCCAGAGGAGTTCCGGACAACGCGGGAGAAACCCATGTTTTCGATGGGAAGTTGGACACTGGTCAGAGAGGCAGCACCAGCCGCAGCCCACGCAGGGCGTCAGAGAAATAACGAACGCCGCCGAATGATGCTGCTGGACTTGCGTCCAGCTTGCTCGGCGATGCGCGTTCTCTCATCAGATGGGTAGATCATGCAGTATCCAAGAGATAAAAGTTCCTTTGGCAGCGGGGCTGTAGTATCGCGCTTGCAGCCTCACCAGGAACGCTACGCCTCCTGGACAGACACGTAAAGAAAAATACCCCAATTGTTATGGGGATTTTTTCAGTCGTTACGAAATATAATCAATGAGCGAGCCCGTGGCTACCTGCCCCCTGATGTGCTGCATAAAATCGGCTTCGGAAATCTCGCCGTTTTGCAACTGCTGGTAGATGTCCCACAGTTCGCCCTTTTTCGTTTCCAACTGCCCCTGAGTCCCCTGGGGACCGTCCCCGTCCTTTGCAGGCGGACCAAAACCCGCCTCGCGCATCATTTGCATGGACTCCTTGGAGCGGGGAATACCTGCTTCCAACAACTCCTGGCGCAAGGATTCCATGTCTTCCCGGGAAACATTTTCCGGATCATACTTGCCCAGTATGTCCTCCATGCGGGACTTTTGTTCCTCGGTCATGGGCAGGTCCAAACCTTGCCCCATACCAAAAATTCCAGAAATTTCCATCGCTTGCCTCCTGAATTCTCACAACATCCTTTACAATGCTTGCTATAGCTCCCTGTTTCCGGGTGGTGTCGAGCAAGGAGCATGCCGCTGGGGTAAGGCCTTTTGTACTGGTGAAATAATGTGACGCGAGCGGGATGTGAGAACAGCGGCGCCGGCGCGATTCATGCCCAGCGGGAATCGTGCCGGCGCCGCTGTTCGGGCTCTTGGCGGAGGTTACTTGCCCTCCACTGCATCCAACCGGCAATCGCCCTCTTGACTCCCGGTTTCTCCCCCGCGTATCAAGAAGCCCAAACCCGACGTACGGCTCGCACACCATGCTTGAATACTTACGCATCAAAAACCTGGCCCTGATCAGCGACATGGAGCTGGAGTTCGCTCCAGGCCTTAATGTGCTCACCGGTGAAACCGGCGCAGGGAAATCCTTTATCCTCAAGGCCCTCAATTTCCTGACCGGTGAAAAAATGGGCGCGGACATGGTCCGCCCGGGCCGGGACAGGGCCACTGTGGAAGCTCTGTTCAGCCGGGGCGGAGAGGAAACCATCATCCGCCGGGAAATCGCCTCGGAAACCGGTCGCAGCCGCATCTTCCTCAATGACTCACTGAGTTCCCAGGAGACCGTGCGCAAACTCAAACAAAGGCTCATCCTGCACACCAGCCAGCACGCCCAGCAACGTCTGCTCCAGCCCTCCTTCCAGGCCCGAATTCTTGACGGTTTTCTTAAGGAACCGGCTCTGGTCCAAGAGCGCGACCGCCTCTTGGCAAGCTTGCGCGAACTCTCAGCAGGACGCGCCGAATGCTTGGAGCGCGCCAAGGAGTTGGAGGACAAACGCGAACTCCTCGAGTACCAGCGCACGGAAATCGCCAAAGTTGCGCCCGAGGAAAACGAGGAACAAGAGCTGGAAGCCCGGCGCTCGGAACTCCGGGACCAGGCTGCGGCCCAAGAGGGAGTGTCCGAGGCTTTGTCCCTTATTGCCGGACCAGACTTTTCCCTGGCCGACGGACTGAGCCGCCTTGACCTTGTTCTGGAAAACTTGCGCCGCGCCCTGCCCGAGTACGCGGTCCACCTGGAGTTCGTCCGAGAGGCCAAGGACCGGCTCGCTGACGTGGAGTCCCAGCTTCGCGGCCAGCGCATCACGTCCAGCGACGGCATGTCCTTGGAGCAGATTGAATCCCGCCTTTTTGCCCTGGCCCAGCTCAAGCGCAAGCTCAAACGTACCCTGCCCGAGATCGTGGCCCTGAACTCGGAGATCGGGGAAAACCTGTCCTTTCTCGATGCCTGCGGCCTGGACCTCAAGCGGCTTGAAAAAGAAGAACTCGCAACTGCCTCTGAGCTTGCCGAGTTGCTGGCCAAACTCAACCAAGCCCGTAAATCAGCCGCCCAGGAATTGTGCGCATCCCTGGTCCAGGAGTTACGCGGTTTAGGTTTTTCCGAACACATTGAAGTATCCTGCGAATTCTCCGACCACCCCCTCATGGAGGGCCGGCCCGACCTGCCCGAACTCGTGGAGGAACGTCCGCGCTTCATGTGGTTGCCCAACCCCGGCCAACCACCCCAGCCCCTGGACAAGATCGCCTCGGGCGGTGAACTGTCGCGTTTCCTGCTTGCCTTGACCGGACTCATGGCCCGAGACGCCTTGCCCACCCTGCTCTTTGACGAAGTGGACTCCGGTGTTGGCGGCGTGACCCTGACCCATGTGGGCGAACGTTTGAGGCGCTTGGCCGGGCGGCAACAAACCCTGCTCATCTCCCACTGGCCGCAACTGGCTGCTCTGGCTGAGCGCCATTTCCAAGTCCGCAAGGAAGTCACGGACAAGGAGACCCACACCCTGTGCACCCAACTGAGTGGTGACGCCATTTTCGCGGAAATTTCCCGCATGGGCGGGGGCGGCGAGAGGGGTGACGCCATGGCCCGAGAACTGCTCGGCAAATAGCTGTCCCTTCCCTTTTATTTTCCTTTCCCTGCCGGAGTGCAGGTATTTTTCCTTCACATTGCCTTGCCCATGGGCTTGGGGTAGTATGCGCGAGCATCTCAATAACCATCCAAGGAGATTCCAATGGACGCGACGAAATTATTGGGCGGCCTGCTCCAAGGCAGCCTGGGGGGTAGTGGTGGCTTAGGCGGCCTGCTCGGCGGCGGAGGTTCCGGGAGCAGCGGCTTGGGAGACCTGGCCGGTTCCCTGCTTGGCGGCTCTGGAGGTGGCATGGCCGGTGCGGGCATGGGCGTACTCGGAGGCCTCATCGCAGGCGCCATCTCCCACTTTGCCGGTAATGCCCAAGACCAAGACTCAAGCGCTTCAGTGGGCGCCATTTCCGCTCCCCCGTCAGCTCCTGGCTCTACTTCCACGGGAAAAGGCCCGGCCCCTGACCACGGCCTCAAGACCGGAAGCGGCAAGGCAGCCCCCCCGCCACCGCCCAGTGGAAAAACAGCAACCGCTGACATGGGCGGCAAAGGCGCGCCCCCCACTGGCAAGGCCGCTCCCTCGGGAACCAAGGTCGCTTCCAGCGGCGGCGGCATGAAAGGCTCGGGTACCGCCATGACCGCCAAGGGCGGCGCGCCTACCCAGGACGAAGCCGTGCTCCTGCTCAAGGCCATGATCGCTTCGGCATCAGCGGATGGCGTCATTGACTCCCAAGAACGCAAACGCATAGTGGGGGAACTGGAGCGTGCCGGTCTGAACAACGAGGAACGCGCCTTTTTAGAGCGTGAATTCCAGTCTCCGGCCAACTTCAAGGAAATTGCAGGGGATGCCCGCAGCCTCGGCAAGACCACCGAAACCTATGCCGTCTCCCTGCTCGCCGTACGCGTGGACACCGATGCCGAACGTACCTTTCTCGGCAACTTGGCCAAGGCCATGTCCTTGGACTCCAACGAACAGAATGCAATCCACAAACAATTCGGCAAGCCAAACCTTTAGAGCCAACCCTTGAGCAAGGAGTAGGACCCATGAGCCAATGGCACCTGAGCTATGACGGCCAGACCGAAGGCCCTTACGACTTGGCCACGGCCCGCGCCAAGGCGGCGGCCAATCCCAACGGCTATGCCTGGCGCGATGGTTATGCCGAATGGCTGCCCATCGCCAAAATCGGCGAACTCTCGCAAAGCGCGGCAGCCAAGACCACACCTCCACCGCCCAGCAAAGCCCCGGGCGCGGTGGATGAAATCGATTACAAAGTCTTTGGCACGGAAATGCAGTTCGTGGAAGTGGAACTGGACCCCGGCGAGTCCGCCGTGGCTGAGGCAGGATCCATGATGTACAAGGACCCTTCCATCGCCATGAGC
>QZKZ01000183.1 GCA_004796465.1 Desulfovibrio sp. | reverse complement strand
TCAGTCAGCGCGGGTATTCCCCGGGCAACCTTATTGAGCAGCAGGACAAGCTTTTCTTCCTCCTCGCTGGTGAGCCCGCTCATGAGTTCAAAAAGCCGCGACCAGTAATCCGGCAACAGTGATTCCAGCAGGGTTTTCCCTGTTTGGGTCAAGAGCAGGTCCTGCTTCCTGCGGTCCGATGGGTGGCGGTCTCTGGCAATGTAGCCGTCCCTGACCAGGCCATCGATGAGCCCGGTCATGGTGGCCCGGGTCACCCCGATCTTTTGGGCCAGCACTGACGGCGACATGGCCTGTCCGGGCTGCCGGTTCATGACCACGAGGATAAGGAACCGCCCCTGGGACAGGCCGTACCGCTGCAACATTTTCTCAAAGCCCGTGAGAAGATCGCTGCCGGTTTTGAGCAGGGTCACGGCCGCCTTGACCGATGACGGCTCCATGTCCTTGTACCGGCGGGCAAGGCTCTGGAACTCCTCTTCCGTGGGCTGGTCCAACAGATAGAACATGGTCCTCCCCTGATTTTCATTAGCCCCCTAACTATATGGCGGCTCATTATTTTCCGCAAGCTTTTCCTCGTGTTTTTGAGCGCGTTGGGCGGGGAGTTGGTGTAATGGTCGGGTGCTGATGACGCCCTGTGGAGCAGTGCTCCGGGGCGAAGGCCCGAGTGGAGCATCCGGCATGGCCCGGCCGCACACACCCAAAAGCATTCCACATAATGATTTCCGACCGATTTCGTCCGCTGCCCTTGCCCTTTTTCGAATCATTCCTATACTCTTCGCCATGCGCGCCTGTGGGGAGCCACCGGAAACACGCCAGGTGGTTGTCAAAGCCCACGCCATGCAGTAACCCTACACACTGGTCCATCACTCATCAGAACCACCATGCGAGCGAGAATCAACACCCTGGCCCACGTGGCCGCCTTCATGACCGTGCTCGGCGGCCTGGGCTGGCTGCTCATGCGCGGCTCGGACTCGCTCAACTATCCCTGGCATTGGGAGCGCATCCCGGATTTCATCTACACCTGGGACGAGCAGGGATTCACGCCCGGCCCCTTGCTTGAGGGCTTGTGGGTGACAATAAAAATTTCCGCGGTGAGCCTGCTCCTGGCCTTTGTGTTCGGCCTGGTCACGGCGCTGCTGCGTTTGTCCGACTCCTTTGTGGGCCGCTTCCTGGCCCGGGTGTACCTGGAAACCATCCGCAACACGCCCCTGCTCACCCAAATCCTGGTCATGTATTTCCTGTTTGCGCCGCTGTTGGGCCTGGACGCGGTGACCTCGGGCGTGCTGGCCCTGTCCCTGTTCGAGGGCGCGTACGGCTCGGAGATCATCCGCGCGGGCATCGTGTCCATTGATAAGGGCCAATGGGAGGCTGCCCATTCCCTGGGACTGTCCACCAGCCAGACCTACCGCAAGATCGTGCTGCCCCAGGCGCTCAGGCGGGTGCTGCCGCCCCTGGCCAGTTTGGCCGTGACCCTGGTCAAGGACTCGGCCCTGGTCAGCGCCATTGCCGTGGCTGAACTCAGCAAGCAAGGCGCGATCATCGTGGCCCGCTACTGGCTCACCTTCGAGACCTGGTTCACGGTGGCGGCCCTGTACCTGTGCTTGACCATTCCCCTCTCGCTGCTGGCCCTGATGCTGGAGCGGCGGATCAAGGTGAGGAGTTGACCATGCCGGATAAAGACAGCTGCGCCACCAATCCCCGCACCGGCGACGTGATCGTGGAGGCCCAGGGGCTGACCAAGGTTTTCGCCAACGGGGTCAAGGCCCTGGACGATTTTTCCCTGACCGTGTGCCAGGGCGAGGTTGTGGTGGTCATTGGCCCGTCCGGCTCGGGCAAGTCCACGTTTCTGCGCTGCCTCAACGGGCTGGAGGAGATCGACGCGGGCCGCATCGTGATCGACGGGGTGGAGCTCAACCACAGCAAGAAGAACCGCCGCGCCATCCGCACGGAAGTGGGCATGGTCTTTCAATCCTTCAATCTGTTTCCGCACATGACCGTGTTGGGCAACATCAACCTGGCCCAGGAACTGGTGCGCGGCAAAACGCGCGGCGACGCCACGGACACGACCATGGCCCTGCTGGACAAGGTGGGCATGGCCGAGCGCGCGGACAGCTACCCAGCCCAGCTCTCGGGCGGCCAGCAGCAACGCGTGGCCATCGCCCGCGCCCTGGCCATGCACCCCAAGGTCATGCTCTTTGACGAGGCCACCAGCGCCCTGGACCCCGAGGTCATCGGCGAGGTGCTCGGGGTCATGGCCGACCTGGCCCGCGAGGGCATGACCATGATCGTGGTTACCCATGAGATGGGATTCGCCCGCGAGGCCGGAGACCGGGTCGTGTTCATGGAGCACGGCGCCATGGTGGAGCAGGGGCCGGTGGAGCCGTTTTTTGATGCGCCTGCCCACGAACGGACCCAGACCTTTTTGCAACAGATCGTGTAACCTTATCGGCCGCTTCGAGCCCCGCCCCTCGGGGACGGCGAAGCGAACGCATAAACCATAGGAGTCGAGTATGAACGGGATTCGTATACTGACCTTGGCCTTGACCGTTGTGTGCCTTACCGCGTTCATGACCGTGGCCGCCATGGCCGAGGACGATCCGCGCCAGGCCCTGACCGAGGCCTCCACCATCGAGCAGGTCATTGAGCGCGGCGTGCTCAGGGTGGGCTTTTCCACATTCGTGCCCTGGGCCATGAAGGACATGGACGGCAATTTCATCGGCTTTGAAATCGACGTGGCCACCCGCTTGGCCCAAGACATGGGCGTGGATATCGAGTTCGTGCCCACCCGCTGGTCCGGGATCATTCCCGCTCTCTTGACCGGCAAATTCGACGTGCTCATCGGCGGCATGACCATCACGGCCGAACGCAATCTGCAAGTGAATTTCACGGACCCCTACTACTACTCGGGCCTGTCCCTGGTGGCACACAAGGAAGTAGCCCCGGGTTTCGACAGCCTGGAGGACTTCAACAACCCGGACGTGGTCCTGGTCTGCCGTTTGGGCACCACTGCCGAGCAGGCCGCTCGCAGATACATGCCCGAGGCCGAGTTGGTGCTTTTTGACGAGGAGCCCCAGGCCTTGCAGGAGCTGCTCAATGGCCGGGCCCACGGATTTGTGTCCATGGCGCCCCTGCCCTCGACCCAGGCCCTCAAGCACCCGGACATCCTGTACCTGCCCCTGGAAGAGAATTTCACCCGCGAGCCCAACGGATTTGCCGTGCTCAAGGGCGACATCGACACCCTCAACTATTTCAACAATTGGATCCGCGTGGTCCAAGCCGAGGGCTGGATCCAGGAACGCTACCACTACTGGTTCGAAACCCTGGATTGGGAACCCATGGTGCAACCCGAGCAATAAGCGATTGGCCCGGGGCTCTCCAGGAGTCCCGGGCTTTTCCCGGATATGCGCCAGTCCCGAGTCCGCATCCGTCCCTTGGACCTGATCCTGATCGCGTTGTGCATCGCGGCCGGGGTCTGGTTCCTGTTCCTGCTCAAGGAGCGGCTTCACTACGAATGGAACTGGGGGGCCATCCCCCGCTATTTGTTCCGCCATGACGACGAGCGGGGCTGGGTGCCCAACCTTCTTGTCCAAGGGCTCTTGACCACCATCCGCTTGAGCTTGTGGTCAATCGTCCTGGCCACGTTCATCGGCACGGCCATGGGCTTGGCCCGCACCTCCAAGCTGCTCTTTCTGCGGCTATTGGGCCAGGCCTATGTGATCGCCATCCGCAACGTGCCGCCCCTGGTGCTCATTTTCATCTTCTACTTCTTTTTTTCCGAGCAGATCATGACCCTGCTCGACGTGGACGGGTTCATCCGCTCCCGCTCGGAAACCACGACGTCAGTGCTGTCCTGGCTCTGCGCCCCGCCCGCCACCTTCACCCACTTCGTGTCCGCGGTCCTGACCATCGCCATCTACGAAGGCGCGTACATCACCGAGATCGTGCGCTCGGGCGTGGAATCCGTGGAGCGCGGCCAGTGGGAGGCGGCCTGGTCCCTGGGCCTCACGCCCTGGCAGCGCATGCGCGCGGTGATCCTGCCCCAGGCCATGCGCCGCATCATCCCGCCCATGGCCGGCCAGCTCATCTCCACCATCAAGGACTCGGCCATTGTCTCGGTGATCTCGGTGCAGGAACTCACCTTCCAGGCCATGGAACTCACTGCCGTGACCTCGCAGACCGGGCGGGCTTCGCTGATCTTTGAAATCTGGATCACAGCCACGGCCATGTATCTGCTCCTGACCCTGACCTGCTCGCTCATTGCCCGGCAATTGGAGGTTCGGCTGAACCGGCATCGGGCGTAGGGAAGGGATAAGGCGCGGCCAAAGCCGGTTCCAGGAAGGGCACTCCAATACGGCTAGGACAAGAACAGCCCAAGGACGATATTGTGGCAGAGGTGAATGACAACGCACGTCTTCATGGAGCGTGTTCTATTGAAGGCAAACCCCACCCACAAAGAGAAGACCAGAACCCACAAGCAGTTCATGGCTGCCACGCCATTTCCTCTGTAGAGCCAAAGCGGAATATGGTATACAACAAAAAGAATTGATGCAAAAATATTCCCTTTGATTTCTCCAATCAACTGACTTGTAAAATTCTGAACTACAACCCTGAAAACAAACTCCTCAATCACAGGAGAGATAAGTATTGCTGAAACAACAAAATGCAAAGATAGAGGCGAATAATCCAATCGAAATTTATTCACAGCGAGCAAATATATTACCAGCAGCAATAGCGACATGCCTACCCACTTCAGACTCGACTCTTTCTCAACAATGGATTTCACATCCAGATCATGCTGCTTGAGAACAATAAGAGAAAAAGCACCCCACACCACGAGTTTGACAACCAACCCGGCCCATGCGGAATAGGGAAGCATCAGCAACAGGACTGTCCACACAACAAAGGTGGCGGCCAGGGTGGTAACAAACGCCTGAATTTTCTTTCTTTTCATGAGGGTTTTCCTGCCCGGTCAACCTGTTAGAGCTTTCAAATCAATGCTTCCCCACTCTTCAGCCTCCTTTCAGGAGCATACCCCTCGGTGCGATCAGAGCCCGAGGCCTCCCTGGAACTTTCCTGTTGTGAGCATTGCTGTGGGAATACTCCGGTTCCCCGCAAGCCCTGTCATTCCGAAGGAATCGGCAATCCATGCATCCTGAGGAAGGTCAGTTTGTCCCAGTACCCCCGCTGAAACACAATCTTGCCCTCCTGCACATGGAAAAAGCCGCACCCTCTCAGGCCCAAGGGGTCTTTCCACTCAAGAATCGCCCATTCGCCGTCTGCAAAGATGTTCTCCACAATGCAGACCATGTCCGCCTGGGAAAACTCCTTGCGGAACATCTCCTGGATCGCCTCCCGCCCCTGCACCGGGGCTTCTGCCACTTGGTGGTTGACCGCATCCCTGGCGTACATCTGCGAAAGCCGCTGCGCATCGCCGTCATTAAACGCCTGGACCCAGTCAAGGAGAAATTCTTTCAATTCCATAACCTTACCTCTGATTTTTCGGAGTACTCACCGCAAGATACTTCAACACCCGCATTCCATTCGGAGCACTTGCCGTTCCTTGGGATAGTTGAATACGCTGTGTGCATGGCAGACTGAGCTTTCATTGATCATATTTCAGGAACGTCAACGGACTTAAGTCGTGGGGCTCCGCCCCACACCCCGCAAGGGGATGCACCTCAGGCATAAGAGAATCTAGAGCCTAACGGCCCAAGATTCTCTAAATACCCCTTGACCCCATTTGGGGGCTTGGTTGTGGTCAAGGGGGCGTCTAGACAACCGTGATGGCGATCTTCCCCTTGTGGTGGCCCTCGCCGAAGTACTGCAAGGCCTGGGGGACCTGCTCCAACATGAAAGAACTGTCCAGATGGGAAACCAGCTTGCCCGCTTCCAGCAGCTCACACAGATGGTCAAGGTCCTTGTTGGGGCCGTCCATGACCACCTGCAAGGCACTGGTGCGGCCGAACAGCTTCCCGACCTGACCGCCCAGCATGGCCCGCATGATTCTTGGAACCTGGCCGCCGATCACCGCGTACCGCCCCGTGGGAGTCAGCGCCCGCCTGCAGCGCGACCAAGGACGCGAATACTGGCAATCAATGATCAGGTCGTATGTGACGCCGGTCCCGGTAAAGTCCTCTTGCGCAAAATCAATGACGTGATCCGCGCCAAAGGACCTCATAGCGTCAAGCTTGTGGCCCGCATCCACACCGGTCACCTCGATCCCGTCCAGCTTGGCCAATTGGATGGCGAACATGCCCACGCCGCCGCCCGCGCCGTTGATGAGCACCTTGTTGCCGGGCCCAAGGCCGGGGTGTTTGCGATAACCGCTGAGCGCCAAGACCCCGGCTTGCGGCACGGCAGCCGCCTGTGCAAAGGAAAGGTTCGCGGGTATGGGCTCCAGGGATGTCTCGGGAATGCAGGCCAGTTCGGCGAATCCGCCCCAAGCCTCCCACAGGTCGCCGAACACAGCGTCCCCGGGCCGGAACCGCGTCGCCTTCGCGCCCACGGCCTCGACCACGCCCGCAATGTCCGCGCCGAGCCTCTGCTTGGAGCGCCTGGGCTTGAACAGCCCGAACATGAGCCGGTTGGCGAACGGCGTACCGGTAAGATACTCCCAGTCCCAGGAATTGATTGAAGAGGCGTGGACGCGGACCAATACCTCATCTTCCTGGGGTGAAGGGTCGGGTACATCCAGAAATTCGAGGTTCTTGGGATCGCCGTATTCGGTGAAAACAATGGCTTTCATGCCGTAGGCCTTTGCTGAGGGTCTTGGTTCATGGAAACAAACTGGAACCTTGTTCCACGCTCCGTGAGGAAACACAACACTTCATGCCGACTTTCAAACGTATTTCACAACGCACCGGCTGCCCTTGGTGTGTTGTCCGGAAAACCATTGACAACAGCCGCCCCATGTCCAATTGTAGATAATCATGGCGGCCGCGCGCCGCTTCTTTCTTGAGAATCACTCAGACCACAAGGATAGCTCATGAGCCACCACGTCAAACTCTTTGCCCTGTCGACCTGCATCCATTGCAAGAACGCCAAAAAATTCCTGGACGAGAACAGCGTTCCCTACGACTGCGTGTTCGTGGACTCCCTGAGCGGCGACGAACGCAAGGAAACCATTGCCGAGGTCAAGAAACACAACTCAGCCGCTTCGTTTCCCACCCTGGTCATTGATGGCGGCGACCGGGTCATCGTGGGTTTCCGCAAGGATGAAATCAAGGAGGCCTTGGCCCTGTGAGCACCCTGACCCCCAAGACCTTGTACGAAATGCTGCGCAAGGCCCAGGAACCCAAGGGCTACTTCTTCAACAAGGACATGGGCATGACAATGGCCTTGCTGGAGAGCCTGATCACCAACAAGGAGCGCTACGGCCACATGGCCTGTCCCTGCCGCCTGGCCGCCGGAGAATACGAGGCGGACAAGGACATTGTCTGCCCCTGCGTGTACCGGGAGCCGGATGTGGAGGAGTACGGGGCCTGCTTTTGCGGCCTCTATGTCTCCGAGGCCTGGAACAACGAAGAGATCGAGCATAAATACGTGCCCGAACGCAGGCCGCCTGAAAAGATTTCCTTGTAAATCAAGAACAATCATCTTTCAGGCCGCGCCTTGGACACCAGGGCGCGGCCCGTTTATTTGGAGAGAACACAATGCCCGACCCCCTTGCTATCCGGCCCGAGATCCGCGACCTCAAGGCTTACGCCCACGCCGTAGACCTGGAAGCGGTCAAGCAGCGCTATGGCCTGGAGCGCGTGATCAAACTGGCCTCCAACGAGAATCCCCTGGGGCCGCCGCCCCTGGCCCAGGAGGCCGTACGCGCCGAAGCCCGGGACATGTCCCGCTACCCCGATCCGCTCAATACCGGGATCAGGCAAGCCGTGAGCGAACACACCGGAGTGGCGCCGGAACGCATCGCCGTGGGCAACGGATCCGACGACCTCATTGACCTGCTGGTGCGGGTCAAGGCCAGGCCTGGCGTGGACCAGGTGCTGACCCTGGACCCCTGTTTCGACCTCTACGTGATCCAGTCCCGCATTGCCGGGGTTCAGTGTTGCCAGGTTCCGCTGAGCCGAGACCTGCGCTTTGACTTCACGGCCCTGGTGGATGCGGCTGATGAAAACACGGTCCTGGTCTATCTGACCAGCCCCATGAACCCCACGGGCCAGGCCGCCTTGCCCCAAGAACTGGCCGAGGTGGCCCGCGCCCTGCCCCAGGCCGTAGTGATCATTGACGAGGCCTACATCGACTTTGCCCACCCCAGGCAGGACTTTGACCTCATCCCCCTCTTGGATGAACTGCCGAACCTGGGCGTACTGAGAACCTTTTCGAAGGCCTGGGGGTTGGCCGGGGTGCGGCTGGGGTACGCCATCCTGCCCGAGGTCCTGGCCGACGCGGTGCGCCGCACCCAGATTCCCTTCAACGTGAACCGCGTGGCAGCCTCGGCGGGCGTAGCCGCGCTCCAGGACCTCGGCCACTACCAAGCCACTTTGGAGCTGACCATCTCCCAGCGCGGCCATGTGGCCCGCGAGCTGGAGCGGCTGGGCTGCCGCCCCATGGAGAGCCAGACCAACTTCATCCTGTTCCAGCCGCCGCGCCCGGCCCGGGAAGTATTCGACGGACTGCTCGAGCGCGGCGTGCTGATCCGGGCCATGGACTCGGCAGGATTGCCGGACCGGCTGCGGGTGTCCATCGGCTTGGAAGAGGAAAACCGGCTTTTCCTCGACGCCCTGTCAGACGTTCTGTCCAGCTAGGGATAATTGGCGCAGGGCACGATGGTTTCGAACTGGGTCCAGTTCATGTCGGCCAAAAAGCGCTCCATGCCAATGGGATAATCGGTGTAGGTCTTGTCCACAAAGGCGTTGAGCGTAATGGAGTGGTTCCAGTAATTCTCGATAAAGGGCAGCAAGAGCTGGAACACCGAGCCGGGATGGTCCACGTCGTCGGGCACGCCGCCGCAGACCATGTACACGGTGAGCACGTCCACCTCGGGCATGGGGTCGATGCGGAAATACAGCCCGTCCATGGTGTGCACGACCCGGTCGTTTTCATCGAGCACGGTCACGCTTTCCGGTTCCAGCTCGGCAAGCAGGGTGAACTCGATGATCTGGTCCGGGTCGGGATAGGGAGTGGCTTCGCATGGCTGGGCCGTGCCAAAGGGAAAGCAACGGAAATTCGTCATGGTCACGGAATTCTGCTGCTTGATGGGGTTGCCGCCCTCCATGGGGAATATCATCTCCATGCGCAGGTCGCCCTCGGCCGTACAGACCAGAAGCCCCCTGCCCTCTTCCTGGGCGTGGGCCTCGGGGTCGGGCCTCACCGAAACCTCGCCCTCGATGACCACGCGGCGGCACATGTTTTCTTGGGCGGCAAAGGAAGACGTTGCCGTCAGCAACACCAAGCAACACAAACCGAACACAACACCAAAACGCATACCCACCTCCTTGGGCCGGACTTCAGCAGTCCATGAAGAGAACGGGACATCTTCCCGGCTCTTCATTCGCCCATTGTACACGCATTGGCCGGAGCTTGCCAAGCGCCCTGCGCAAGCTGTCAGATCTTTTGTTCCACCTTGAGGAAACACGGCAGACACAGGGTCTGGCCGCCAAAACGCCGGGTACGGGACTCCATGGTCATCTCACCGCAATCCTCGCACTTCAGACTGGTAAGAACGCGGGCCGGGCGCGGCGGTGGCGCGTCCCACTCCGTGGTCATGAACATGTCGCCGAGGTCCAGGCTCATGAAATGCCGTTTCAATTGTACGCGCAGTTTGGCCAAACGGTCCTCTTCCTCATCCGTGGCGCTGCCGTCCATGGATTTCTGCATGAGCCGGCCAAAATCATCGTCCAAATCCCCGCGAACTTCGGGATTGAGCAAGGCTCGAAAGCCCTTGCCCGTGGAGCGGCGGAAAAAGGTGAAGGCCATCTTGCCGTGGTCGAGCATGATCAGGTTGCCTTTGCCCAAGGTGCAGCCCGTGAGGAACTGGATGGCATCTACCCCGCACATGTCGGTCTCGGCCACGGTGACCATGTCCGTGTCCGGGGGATACTCCAGTTTTTCCATGGCCAGTTCAGCGGCGCGCACGCCAATGACCAGGCCGGGACAACTGTGGCCGTGGAATTCAACAATGGCTTCCATGGCGGAATCGGAAATTTGGCTGCTCATACTCTCTCCTTACGGCAGGGGGACATGGTAAAGATCTTTCTAGTCGTGGTCGTGGTCGTGACCGGCATCGCCTTGGTGGGCGTGGTCCTCGTCCGTGGCGTGGGCCGTGTGCCCATGCGTGTGTTCGTGTTCATGCCCGGATTCATGCTCATGGCCATGGTCGTGGCCGTGCTCATGGCCGTGCTCGTGCGTGTGCGCATGTTCATGGGTGTGGGTGGAGCCGTCCCCATGGGTGTGCTCGTGCACGTGGCGGTGTTCATGCTCGTGTTCGTGGGCATGGGTCTCGTCTTGGCCGTGGTCATGGGCGTGGGTGTGGGTGTCTTCGCGGCTCATGCTTTCCTCCTGGGGTTGAGGGTCAGGCCAGGGGCACCACCACGGGATGCCCCTGTACGGTGCAGACCTCCACGGGCAGGCCGTAGACTTCATGCACCATGTCCGGGGTCACCGAGGACACGCGGCCCGCTGCGTGGATCTTGCCCTGCCTGAGAAACAGGAAGCGGTGGGCGAACCGCAGGGCCGTGTTCAGGTCGTGCATGGTCATGACCGCGCCGATCCGGTGTTCGTCCACCACGCGGCGGATCATGCGCAGGATGTCCATCTGGTTCTTGAGATCCAGGGAACTGGTGGGCTCGTCCAGGAGCAAGAGGCGCGGCTCTTGGACCAGGGCGCGGGCCACGGCCACCTTTTGCAGTTCCCCGCCCGAGAGCTGGTCAATGAAGCGCAGGGCCAGTTTGTCCAGGCCCAACCGCCTCAGGGCGGACTCCGTGATCTTGAGGTCCTCGTTGCTCACGCGCCAGGTGATGCGCGGCTTGCGGCCCATGAGTACTGCGTCGAACACGGTGAAGCGGGCGGTCTCGCTGCGCTGGGCCACGTAACCAATGTTCAGGGCGATGTCCTTGGGCCGCATGCGCAACACGTTGCGGCCCTCGACCAGGACCGCGCCGCCCGAAGGACTGTGGATGGCGTTGATGCACTTGAGCAGCGTGGTCTTGCCCACGCCGTTGGGCCCGAGGATGGCCGTGAGTTCGCCGGGCTTGACCTGGAAGGTCACACCGTCGAGCACGGGATGGCTGTTGTAGGAAAATCCCAGCCCCTGCACGTCGAGGATCATATGCGTTTCCCCTTGATGATCAGAGCGATGAACACGGGCGCCCCGGTAAAGGCCGTGAGCACGGACACGGGCAGCACGTGCGGCGCGAGCATGAGCCGGGCTGCGGTGTCGGCCACCAGGAGCAGCACGCCACCGCCCAGGATGGATGCGGGCAGCAAAAAGCGGTGGTCCGAGCCGATGAGCCAGCGCACCATATGCGGCACCACCAGTCCCACGAATCCGATGATGCCGAGAAAAGAGATGATCACCGCCGTGAGCAAGGAAGCGACGAGCATGCCCACGATACGTACGCGCTCCACGCGCACACCCAGGCCCTTGGCGGTTTCGTCACCCGCGTCCATGGCGTTGTAGTTCCAGCCGTTCATAAGGAAGTAGGCCGAGGCCACGACCGTGACTCCGGCAATAAGGCCCAGCTCCGACCAAGAGGCGCGGGCCGTGTCGCCAAAGGTCCAGAAGACCATGGCCGCGAGCTGCATGTCGTCGGCAAAGAACTGCAGGAACATGGTTCCGGCGGTGAACAGGGCATTGAGCGCCACGCCCGTGAGCACCATGGCCTCGGGAGTGGCCCCGCGCGCCCGGGACACCAGCACGATCAGGCCAGAGGTCAGCACGGTGAACACAAAGGCCGAGCCCGTGGTCATGACCGGACTGGTGATGGTCACCGCGCCCACGTTGGAACTGGCCATGACGCCGCTGCCCAGGACCATGACCGAGAACGCCGCGCCGAACGCGGCTGCGTGGGAAATGCCCAGGGTGATGGGCGCGCCCAAGGGGTTGCGCAGGATGGACTGCATGACCACCCCGGCCACGGCCAGCCCGGCCCCGGCCGCTATCGAGGCCAGGGCTTGGGGCAGCCTGATGTTCCAGATGATGATGTCGAAGCGCTGGGACTCGGACAGGCCGAGCAGGGAGCGGGCCACATCCAAGAGGGGAATGTCGGCCGCGCCCAGGGAAATGGAGACCACCAGGCACCCGGCCAGGGCCACGAGCAGCGCGGCCACGAACCCGGCCTTGAGGCTGGTGTAGCGCCGGTACTCCTCGGGGATGACGCCGTCGGCAAAATGCATCAACTCTATCCTTCCGCCACGCCTAGTTCACGTTCACGGCCTCAAAGGCCATGTTGCCGAAGAAGCCGTTCATGGTTTCGAACACGGGTTCGCCCACGAGAAGGGTGTAGATCTCGTCGGCCCTGGCTGCCGGGTCCACATCCCCGAATCGCTCGGGATAGAGCACCGCGCCCACGAAGTAGGCATTGGCCAGGATGGAGCCGTAGTTGGCCGTGTACCAATTGTAGGGCAACACACCGTAGACCTTGCCCGACTGGACAGCGGTCAGGGCCTGGTAGGCCGGGTCGGTGCGCAGTTCATGCAGGCCGTCCGCGCCCTCGCCCAGTTGCAGGGTGGACAAGTCCAGGAACAGCACCTCGGGGTCCCAGGCCAGGATCATTTCCTTGGCCACGTCCGAGGTCTCCGTGTTCCCGGCCAAGCCCTCGGCACCCAGGTTCTCCGCGCCCACAAAAGCGAAAGGCGGATACGTGGGCTCGGTGGACTGGAAGCCGTGCGGCCCCTTGTGCGCCACGCCCCCGATGAATGTGGCGATCCGCTCGGACTCCGGAATGTCTTGGCTGCGCGCCTTGAGGTCGTCAATGAGCGACTGCATGTAGCCGACGACTTCCTCGGCCCGCTCCTCGCGGTCCACCACCCCGCCCATGAGGCGCAGGCACTGGGCCACTTTATCGAAGCTCCTGGCCAGATTGCCGTATTCCAGCACCACCACGGGGATGCCGGTTTTGTCCTGCAATTCTTGGGGATCATGGCCCATGGTGGCGTAGGTCTTGAAGATCACTTGGGGCTGAGGGTCCAGGCACAGGATCAGTTCGGGGTTGTCGAATCCCCGGAACTCGCCGAAAATGGGCAGGTCCTTGAACCAGGGATTGGCCAGGGCATAGGGCCGAGCGTCGAACTGGCTGCGCCGGGCCTCAATGTCGTCCACAGCCACGATCATGTCCTGGGCCTGCAAGTAGGTGAGCAGCCGCAAACATCCGGGCCCGGAGCAGATCACGCGCTCCACGTTCACGGGGATTTCCACGCTGCGTCCGGCTGCGTCGGTAATAGTGCGGGTCTCCTGGGCCGAGGCGGGCAAAGCAGCCAGGATCGTTACACAACAAAGGACCAGGGCGAGTAGTACATTGTGGCGCATAGTGCCTCCAGGTAGTGCTTGTCGAGTAAGTTGGTATTCTTTTATTCGTATGATTTGCGGTTTCGTGTTACCGAGGTGGATACCCATCCAGTTTCCAAGCGTCAAGGGGAAGAATCATCACTTTCTTTTTGAAATGCATTGACAGCTTGTGCTGGACATTCTATGTTCGAAACATGTCGAACTCTGAAACAGACAACCCCGCCCCTGCAACTCCCGTATCCGAGACCTTTTTCCAGGACCGGGCCAAGCAGTTCAAAGCCCTGTCCAACCCCCACCGTCTCCGCATCTTCATGACCTTGGCCGGGTGCCTTGAACCGGGCTGCGTCATGGAATCCGATGTTGACCATTACGAGAACTGCCAGCGGGAGTTTTCCGAGCAGCTTCAATTGGCGCCGTCAACGGTTTCCCATCACTTCAAGGAGTTGCGGAACGCGGGTTTGGTGCACATGGAGCGCCAGGGCAAACGCGTCCTGGTGTGGATCGATGCTGACACGGTCAAGGCCTTGCGTTCCGTGCTTGGCGGCTGAGCAACACTTCCATTTTTACTTCCCTGCATTGTGACGTGTTCCCTCTTGCATTCCTTCACCAACAACGGCTTCTTGAGTTCGAAATATTTAGAACTTTAAACTTATAAAAGGAGAGTTGACATGAAAGTAGTGACCATTCTGGGCAGTCCGAGGAAGAATTCCACAAGCACGGCTATCGCCGAAAGATTCAATGCCTTGGCCAAGGCCGAGGGAGCCACGGTGAGCACGTATTTCTTGAACGAAATGGACTACCAGGGATGCCAGGGGTGCATGGCGTGCAAGACCGTCCGCGAGGACTGCGCGCTCAAAGACGGCCTCACACCTTTGTTCGAGGAGATGCACAGGGCTGACGTGGTGGTCATGGCCACGCCCGTGTATTTCGGCGATGTGAGCGCCCAGTTCAAGGGGTTCATCGACCGTGTGTATTCCCTGGCCAAGCCGGACTTCCCGACCAACCCCGAACCCTCGCGGCTGCCCAAGGGGAAAAAGTCCCTGTTCATCATCAGCCAGGGCGCGTCCGCGCAAGAGCACACCGAGATAGTGGACCGCTATGACAGGTATTTTACCCTGGCTGGTTTTGAAGAGCGGCGCGTTATTCGTGATTGTGACCGCGTCGATCCCATGGTCATCGAACCCAGCAAAGACTCCTTGAGCGCTGTTGAAAACGCGGCCAGGGACTTCACCCAGGCCATGGCCACGGCGTAATATCCTGCCCTTCTCTTGCGCAAGAGCCCGGCATGGCTTAATGAACATGGCTAGGCCCTTGAACGCGCGACACTGCGTTCAAGGGCCTAGCCAGCCGCTAACCGGCTCCACGCCAGCCCAGGAGGACCCCCATGGCTCGACTCGTCAGCATATTGGCCGCCTGTTTGATCCTTATATCTTCAACCACCTTGGCCCATGCCCAGCAAGGCCCGCCCGCCGAGTACATGGGCATCGCCCAATACACCGTGGTCTACGACAACCTGGCCCAGTACCAGCAAGCCGTGATCAGCCAGATGCCCACCGTGACCGACTCCTCGGAGCAGCAGATGCTCACGAGCTCCTTTTGCATGGCTACCTCCATGCTGGTCATGCTCGACCACGTTTCCCGGACCATCGGCTTCAGCTACGGCGCGCTGGAGATCAACGACCAATGCGGCGTGGACATCTCCACCCAGCTCTTGTGCACTTATTATGAATACGATTTGGGCAACCTGGAAGCCTATGCCGGCCAGCTCGACCAAATGGCCGCCGCGACCACGGGCCAGACCCAAGAACTGCTGTACACGCTCCTGGACAACACCGTGGCCTTGTACCAGCTCATCGCGGCCCAGGGCCAGGAGCATTGTCCACAGTAACGAATATCCTGATTTCCTCCCCTGTTCGCGCGGGGGAGGAAAAAAACCCTTTGACAACAGGGGAAAACACCCTTACTTACCCAACAACTCAGCGTGACTGGACACGAACCTGCCCGTTGCCCGCCTGAATCATTCTTCAGGGCGACCAGTTGATCCGCCTTTTTTCGGACCTCTCGTTTCAGAGTCATTACCAATACAGCCGGTATATCCGGTGCGCGGCCCGTGTCACGCCAAGCCGCGCCATTTTCCCTCAAGCAAAGGATACTTTGTGAGTTTTTCTGAATTTTCGTTTGATGCGCGGCTGATGCGCAACATCGCCGCCCAGGGCTTCACTGCGCCCACTCCCATCCAAGGCATGGCCATGGGCCCTGCCCTGGAAGGCAAAGACGTGCTCGGCCTGGCCCAGACCGGTACGGGCAAGACCGCGGCGTTCGTGCTGCCGCTCCTGCAACGCCTCATCGAGGCCAACGCGCCCCGGCGCGGCCCGGCCCGCGTGCTCGTGCTCGCTCCTACCCGCGAACTGGCCCTGCAGATCCACCAGACCTTTATTGACCTGGGCCGCAACACCGGCTTCCGCTCCGCCGCGGTATTCGGCGGCGTGGGCTACGGCCCCCAGGTCAAGGCCTTGTCCCAGGCCTCGATCATCGTGGCTTGCCCGGGGCGGCTCCTGGACCTCATCGACCGCAAGCAGGTCAACCTGTCCCGCGTGGAGGCCCTGGTGGCCGACGAAGCAGACCGCATGTT
The DNA here is from genome assembly GCA_004796465.1 of Desulfovibrio sp. Lineage (GTDB taxonomy): Bacteria > Desulfobacterota > Desulfovibrionia > Desulfovibrionales > Desulfovibrionaceae > MADRE1. Next base: position 525 of record QZKZ01000183.1, on the reverse strand, counting down.
CGACATGGGCTTTTTGCCGGACATCAAAAAAATCGTGGCCCAACTCCCTGATCAGCGCCAGAACCTGTTTTTCTCGGCCACCATGCCCCAGGAAGTGAAAAAGCTGTTCAACGCGGTGCTGGTCGACCCCTTTGTGGCCAAGATCAGCCTGGACGGCCCGGCCAAGACCGTGAGCCACGCCTTGTACCCCGTGGCCCCGCACCTCAAGACCGCGTTCCTGACCACCATGCTCAAGGGCCAGGACCACCAGTCCGTACTGGTCTTCACCCGCACCAAGCACCGGGCCAAGACCCTGGCCCGCAAGCTCTGCGCCCAAGGTTTCCCGGCCACGTCGTTGCAGGGCAACCTGTCCCAGAACAAGCGCCGCGAGGCCTTGGACGGTTTCCGCAAGGGCAAGTACCAGATCATGGTGGCCACGGACATTGCGGCGCGCGGCATTGACTGCGACCGCATCTCCCACGTGGTCAACTTTGACGTGCCGGACACCGCGGACAGCTACACCCACCGCGTGGGCCGCACGGGCCG
>QZKZ01000072.1 GCA_004796465.1 Desulfovibrio sp. | reverse complement strand
GGCCTTGGCCGTGCAGCACGGACATACCCGTGTTGCCCCTGGCCAGGGAAATCGTGGAAAGCTCGCGGCCCAGACCGGCCCGGGCCCGCTCAAGAGCGGCCAGGGCCGAAGCGATCTCGGAACGGTCCTTGTCCTTCTCCTCGATGCGATCCAAGGCTTGCCCCGCAGCTTCAACATCCCCCCGCTCCATATGGATTTGGGCCTCCAGGCTTGCGGCGGACCAATCGTTGCCCAGAGAACCCGCGGCAATGCCCATGGCCTCGACCACGTCCTGATCCGTCAACTTGGCGTCACGCCACTGAAGCAGATGCAGGTTGTACGTGGACTCGGGATGGTGGGGTTCCACCTCGGCTGCTTGGGTAAGCAAACGCAAGGCTTCGGTGCGGCGATCCAAGTCGAGCAGGGATACTGCCCGGTTATTCAGGCTGTCGGCGCTGTCCCTGCCTGCCCGGGGCTCGGAGCGGGGATAGGGGGAGCCGGTCAGGTCATGATAGGCCTGCAGCAATTCCTGGATCACATGGCCCATGCTCACGGGCCGCTCACCCGCAGTATAACTGAAACATTGCCGCAGCAGTTCTCCCACGGACTCGGGGATATCCACGGCATTGGGCCCCTTGGGGGTTTCACCGCGAAGATGCGCTTCCAGGACTTCAGCGGCCACCGTGCCCATGGGCCACGTGACTTCGCCCAGGAACATCTCCAACAGGGACAGGCCAAAGGCCCAGATGTCCGTGCGCGGAGTGATCTCGCCCCCTTCCACTTGCTCGGGCGTGGCGTAGGCCGGGGTGTAACCCTGGGGAACCGCGTTGCTCTCCCCGGCAACTTTGGTCACGGCCAACCCGAAATCCGTGACCTTGGGCGATCCGTCCTGGGTCATGAGCACGTTGGCGGGCTTGACGTCCTGGTGCACCAAATTCTGCTCATGGGCAAAAGCCAGACCCCAGCCAAAACGAATAGCCGCATCCAGCACCTCGGCCGGGGTCTTGAACCGCGCTTCCGCGATCCAGTCCTTGAGGCTGCCGCCGTCCACGTATTCGGCAAAGACCCGGGGCGCCCCGTCCACGTCGCGAACGTAATAGCAACTCGCCACATGGGGATGCAGGCCCAGGTTGACCCAGGTCTCGGCTTCGCGGCGCACGCTTTCCCTGCCGCCGGCCACGGCCAGCACCTCGGGCCTCGGGCTCTTTACGGCCAGGTCCATGTTCCAGTCCAGATGGCGAACCTTGTGCACCGTGCCGAATCCCCCTTCGCCCAGAAGGTCCATAACCTGGTACCGCTCAAGAAAGATATCACCCGTGGCGAGCCCGGCATATCCAGGAACGTCCCCCGGATCCAGGGGCTGCTGCTCCATGGACGGCCCAATTCGGGTGGCCAGGGGATCGAATTGCTCCGGGGCCGCCAATACTTCGGGTTCGGGCGCGGGCTTGGGAGTTTGGGGCTCGGGTTCCGGCTCCTCGATCTTGGGCAGGGTCAGGGCGCTAAAACTGGTGGTCTGCTCCTGGAGCATGGCCTCCACCCTGGAGTCCAGATACTCGGAAAAGACGTCCTCTTCCGCGTTGTCCAGGCCCACGCGTCCCAGAACCTCGCGGAAATATGCCACGTCTTGCCCGCTCCAGACCGGTAAGCCATGCCGGGCCAAGGCCTGGGCGACCCGTTCTTGGCCGGGATAGGCATGGGGCGGTTTGACTTCCCGCACCAATCTCGGGCGTTCGGATTCTCCGTCTTCCCCAGGGGCTTCCAAGGGCAAGGGGTCCAGGACCGCGCCATGGGGCGTGTATTCGGCAAGAAAACCATCGGCATACCGCTGTATGGCTTTTTCCCAATCATCAACGCCAGCACGGACCCCCCAATCCAAGGCGATCCGGTGCACGGCCCCACCTGCCCCGGCCAGGACCACATACCTGCCGTCGAGGTTCACGGAGGCGCAGCGGGCGTTACCGGACAAACTCATATACGCCCGAGGCCTGCCGTGTTTAAGGTCCCAGCACTGCAAGCGGTCCTTATGCAGGGTCAAAAAGTGGTCCACACCGGGCAGCAACCAGGCCCCAAGCAAGCCCTTTTCCACGTTCACCGAGTAACGCCGGGCTCCCTGCTCCACATCATGCAGCAGCACCTCGCCGTTGTTGGCGGCCATGAACAGGTCTTTGCCGTCAACACTCGTGTGCAAGCTTACCAAGGGGCTGGTTCCCATGGCCAGTTTCCCGGTTTCCTGGCCGCTGACCATATCCCAAAACGCCACTTCCCACTGCCCGTCTTGACCTCGGGCAGCCACCATGCTGCTCGTTTCAGGGCCGGTCAGCACCGTGGCCGGTCCAAAACCCGGACAGGGTTCGCAGGTCCGCAGCCTTTCCCGCGCGGGCAAGTCCCACAGGCTCAATTCATTGTCAAAACGCAAAAGGGCGCGACTTCCAGCAGGATCAAGCCACACCATGGCCGCAGGCTCGTCCAGGTCGAGAGTCAGGGTGATGTCCCCGTTTGTGGCTTGTATCACCAAAATCGAGTGGACCGGCTCGCCTTCTTGTCCAGCCGCGGGTTCCCTACTGACCCCGGC
>QZKZ01000065.1 GCA_004796465.1 Desulfovibrio sp. | reverse complement strand
TCAGGTAGCCCTGCCACAGCCATGACCGATTCGGACCACACACACACCGCGCCCCGGTACATTACCTCCCTGGACATGAGCTCCTGGGACGAGGCTACCACCCGATCCATCGTGGTTCTGGGCTCCACCGGCTCCATTGGCCGCAACGCCTTGGACGTGATTTCCCGCCACAAGGACCGGTTCATGGTCCTGGGTTTGGCGGGCGCGCGCAATATTTCCCTGCTGGCTGAACAGGCCGCCCAATTCCAGCCGCCCTATCTGGCCGTGCTTGATGCCGGCGGTGCCAAGGAGCTGCGGGACATGCTGCCCGTGGGCTATTCCCCGGAAATCCTCGTGGGCCCGGATGGTTACGCAGCCATGGCCGGGCTGTACGAAGCCGAGATGGTGCTCTCGGCCCAGGTGGGGTCGGCCGGTCTGCCCTGCACTTTGGCCGCGGCCAAAAACGGCAAGATCATCGCCCTGGCCAACAAGGAATCCCTGGTCTGCGCCGGAGACCTCATTCGCGAGGAGTGCCGCAAATCAGGAGCCATTCTCCTGCCCGTGGATTCCGAGCACAACGCCTTGTTCCAAGCCTTGGCCGGGCATGAGATCCGCGATCTGCGGCGGCTCATCTTGACGGCCTCGGGCGGCCCCTTTCGCGGAAAAAATGAAGCGTTCCTCAAGACCGTGACCCGGGAACAGGCCCTGGCCCATCCCAACTGGACCATGGGCGCGAAAATTTCCATTGATTCGGCCACGCTCATGAACAAGGGCCTGGAAGTCATCGAGGCCCACCATTTGTTCGGTCTCGCTCCGGAACTCATTGAGGTGGTTGTCCACCCCCAGTCCATCGTACATTCCTTGGCCGAGTACCATGACGGGTCCATGCTCGCCCATCTCGGGCCGCCGGACATGCGCATCGCCATTGCCCATTGTTTGGCTTTCCCCTGCCGCTTGGACCTGCCCATGGACTTCCTGGACTTGGCCAAGTTAGCCAGCTTGACTTTCGAGGAACCGGATTTAGCTACCTTTCCATGCCTGGCCCTTGCTTGGCAGGCCTTGCACGCGGGAGGCGGACACACGGTGGTGCTCAACGCGGCCAATGAGATCGCGGTGGAGCGCTTTTTGGCCGACGCCATCGGCTTCATGGACATCCCCCGCTTGGTGGACCAGGCGCTGAGCGCCTACGACGCTTCCAACCAAGCCCCGCCCGCGACCCTGGAGGACATCCAGGGCCTGGACCAGGAAACTCGCCAACGCACGGCTGAAAACGCCTCGGCCCTGGCGAACTAGCCGTTTTCTCCCACCGGGTGGCCTTGCCGCCCCCAATCACGTATACTCCCTATCATGCAAACCACCATCGCCATCATTTTTGTTCTTGGAGCCCTGATCTTTTTCCACGAGCTCGGGCACTTTCTCGCGGCCCGTTTCCTCAAGATCGGGGTACGCACCTTTTCCCTGGGTTTTGGCCCCAAGCTGTTGGGCCTGACCCGGGGCCAGACCACGTACAAACTCGCGGTCCTGCCCCTGGGCGGCTATGTCCAGCTCGTGGGCGAACGCAAGGAAGAGGACCTGCCCGAAGGCTTCACTAAGTCCCAGTCCTTCGCCCTGCGCCCGGCATGGCAGCGCATGATCGTGGTGGTGGCCGGGCCCTTGTTCAACTTTCTCCTGGCCTGGGTCATCTTCTGGGGAATTTTTGTGTTCGGCGGCATGGACCTGCCCCGCATTGATGAAGTCTCTGACGACAGCCCGGCCCTGGAAGCAGGCCTGCAAGCCGGGGACGTGATCACCGCCATTGACGGCTCCCAGGTCGTTGACTGGCGCGAGCTGCAATACGCCATCCTGCTCTCCAACGGCGAGGAAATTGTGCTGACCGTTGAGCGCGGCCAGGAAAACGTAGACCTGCTGGTCACCCCCGAGGCCACGCCCATCCCCGACACCGATGAATCCATTTTCCTCATCGGCGTGGGCCTGTCTCCGGAAAACCAGGACGTGGGCCTTATCGAGGGGGCTTGGTACGGCGGTGTCCGGATCTGGCACGAACTCAAAAACATCGGCAAGGGCTTTGCCAAGCTCTTTTCCGGTGAAATCCCCGTGAAAAAGGCCTTGGGCGGCCCGATCCTTATCGGCCAGATGGTCAGCCACGGCGCTGACCAGGGCATGGGACCCCTGCTTTTTCTCACCGCTTTTATCAGCATCAACCTGGGTTTGTTGAACCTGCTGCCCATCCCTGTGCTGGATGGCGGGCACCTGCTGTTCTTTTTCCTGGAGACCGTGTTCCGCAGGCCCGTGAACCAGCGGGTCCAGGAGGTCACTACCCAGGTGGGGCTGGTGCTGCTCCTTGGGCTTATGGTATTCGCCACTTACAATGACATTGACCGCAACTGGCAAAACATCAGTGAGTGGTTCAGCGGCCTGTTCTAAACCGGCCCTTGCGCTTAATAGCGCCGAGGACCGGCTGCAAATAGTCCTCGGCCATATGAGCCACGCAGGGCCGGACGCCGTACCCGTACTCCTGCAATCCCGGGAACTGACCGTGCCGGGCCGCGCCATGCAGCACCTGGCCCCGGCCCTGCACGAGATGTTCACCACTTCGGGTTTCGGCCCGGCCGACTTGGGCAAGATCGCCTGCGTGCGCGGTCCCGGCGGATTCACAGGACTGCGTCTGTCCCTGGCCACGGCACTGGGGTTGGCCAAATCCAGCAACATCCCCATGGCGGGAATCGACTATTTTCCGCTGCTGGCGTCCGGTCCCGCCGACCTTCTGAATCAGGGCAGCCTGTGGGTCTGCACCTACGCCCGCCGCAACCAGGTTTTTCTCCAGGGGTTTTCCCTTACATCTGATTCCTTGCCGCCTCCCCCCTTGACCGAGGTCTTGGTCCTGGACCTGCAACAGACGGCCCAGGCCATTGTCGCCGGTCCTGGACCTGCCCATGTGCTGGGCAGCGGATTGCGCCGCAATCTTGATACCCTGCCGGAACTGCTCAACCCAGCCCAAGATGATCCGGAGCGTCCCGGTCCCCTCCTGCTCCCCCCTGCCTGGGACCACCCTTCCCCTGCGCATCTCTTGGCCCAAGCCCTGCCCCTTGAGGCAACGCACGAGCCCATCGTGCCCCTGTATCTGCGCCCCTCGGACGCCGAGCAGAACATCGAGGCCATCGCGGCAAAGCGCGGCGTGTCTCCGGACCATGCCAAGGCGATGCTCTCCCAACCCGGCCACAAATAAATAACTCCCCTTATCTCAAGCAATTGGCGAAAAATTTTCGCCAACCTCCTTCCCCCCCTAAAGATTCCAGGCAAGTCCGCCGATACGTACTGCAACAAGTTGAGATGGGATGACCACGGTGTTGCCGGCCCCGGTGTCCGCCTGTCCAGCACCTAAGGAAAGTATTGGGGAACTTTAGGGGAAACGTTTTTATCTCGCGTCTTCAGCAAGGAAGCTGAAGAAAGATTTCAAGGAGGAAACCATGTCTCTCGTTGTCAACCACAACCTCATGTCCATGACCGCTGCCCGCAACCTGCGGACAGCCTACAACAACCTGGGAACGTCCGTGGCCAGGCTGTCTTCTGGCCTGCGCATCACCAGCGCGGCCGACGATGCAGCGGGCCTCGCCGTCCGCGAACTCATGCGCGCGGACATCGCGTCCCTGAACCAAGGCGTGCGCAACGCCAACGACGCCATCTCCCTGATCCAAACGGCTGACGGAGCCCTGGGCGTCATCGATGAAAAGCTGATCCGCATGAAGGAACTGGCCGAACAGGCTGCCACCGGCACCTACACCTCGGACCAGCGGATCATCATCAACTCCGAGTACCAAGCCATGGCCTCGGAAATCACCCGGATCGCCAACGCCACGGACTTCAACGGCGTGTATCTGCTCAATGGCAACCTGTCCGGCACCCACGACGGATCTGGCCTGACCTCCACGGGCAAGCTCAAGATCCACTTCGGCACGGCCAACGACTCGGCCGAGGACTATTACTACATCGAAATCAGCAGCTCCACGGCCAGCGCCCTGGGCGTGGACAACTCCATCTCCACCCAGCAGTTGGCCCAGCAGGCCCTGGACACCCTGAACAACGCCATCGTGTCCAAGGACACCATCCGCGCCAACCTGGGTGCCTTGCAAAACCGGTTGGAAAACACCATCACCAACCTGGAAATCCAGTCCGAAAACTTGCAGGCCGCTGAATCGCGCATCTCCGACGTGGACGTGTCCCTGGAGATGACCGAATTCGTGCGGCAGCAGATCCTGGCCCAATCCGCGGTGGCCATGTTGGCCCAAGCCAACTCCCTGCCCAGGATGGCCATGCAGCTCCTCGGCTAGAAGTGACCCATCCCCGTCCTCAACAATTAGGCCGGACCGCTAACACGGTCCGGCCTTTTTAGTCGTGGCATTCAGTTTGCACTCCTTTGGCCGATAAGTCTTGCAGGGAAAAACTTTCCTCTTGAAAAAGACGAACAACGGAAACGATCATGGCCGAAGAATCACTGTTATCCGGACAGATATCCTTCACGGGCTTGGGCTCGGGCACGGATTTCAACACCATTGTGGAGAAGCTGATCCAGATCGAGGGCAACCACAAGACGCAGCTCGAAAACTGGAAGCTCACCTGGGAAAACAAGATCGAGGCCATCCAGCAGCTGAACACGGCCATGCTCAGCCTCAAAACCTCGCTCGACGGCATGGACACCATGAACGAGTTCATGACCAAGAGCGTCTCGTCCTCGGACTCCACCACCCTGACCGCTTCAGCCGACGCCGAGGCGGCCGAGGGTTCGCATACCGTGGAGATCTACCAGTTGGCCCAAACCATGATCATGGCCAACAACACCGGCGTGTCCGACACCTCCACCTCCATCAACAACACGGGCTCGTCCCAGACCTTTGTTTACTCTTATGCCGGAGGCTCCGACGTTTCCTTGTCCGTGGCCGACGGAACCACCCTGGAGGGCCTCAAAAACCTGATCAATTCCGATCCGGACAATCCCGGAGTGCGCGCGGCCATCATCACGGACGGCTCCCAGCACTACTTGCAACTTCGCGGCCTGGACATGGGCTCGGACGCCTCCATCTCCATTTCCGCATCCACCACGCTTTCGGGATACGCAGCCTCGGATTTCGACACTACGCAGAACAACCAGGACTCCTGGATAAAGATCGATGGCTGGCCCACGGGTTCCAACGCCTGGATCAAGACCGCGAGCAACACCGTATCCAACGCCATTGAGGACGTGACCCTCACGCTCAAGACCGGGCCCTCCACGCCTGGGACCTCGACCACGGTCACCCTGAGCATCAACACGGACCAGGAGGGCATCAAGGAGTCCGTGCGCACCTTTGTGGACAAGGTCAACGAGGTGCGCCAGATATTCATCGACATGACCGAATTCAACGAGAACGAGGAACAAGGTTCGGTCATGACCGGCAACTACGCGGTCCAGCTCGTGGATTCCGGACTGCGCTTCGCCGCGGCCAACCTGGCCAAAGGCTTTGCCTACTACGACGCCACGGACGGCACGGGCGATTATTATTCTTCCCTGTCCCAACTCGGCATCACCACGGACGCGCAAAAGGGCTCGGCCACCGAAGGCCTGCTCATCCTGGACGAGGAAGTGCTGGACGCCGCCCTGGACAACAATGTCAATGCCGTGGCCGAACTGTTCGCCGCCGACCATGTGGGCGCCCAGAAGGTGACCTCCTCTTCAGGAAACTTCAGTTACTATTCCCACATTGACGGGATCACCGAGGCCGGGTCCTATGATGTCCGGTACCAGATCGACGGTTCCGGCGACATCGTCAACGCCTACATCAACGGCAACGCCGCTTCCATCGACAACACCAACAATCTCATCACCGGCACGGCCGACTCCGCTGAGCAAGGCATTGTCATTCAGGTCAACGACCTGACCCCGTCCACCACGGTCACGGGCGAGGTCCGCCTCAAGCAAGGCAAGGCCGGGGAACTGAGCGACCTTCTCGCCGACTACACGGATTCGGACCAAGGCCCCCTGAACATCCTGGAAGACAATTACGACGACATCGTCGACAACATCGACAAGAAGATCGACGCCGAGGAGATCAGGCTGGAAAAGCGCAGCCGCGAACTCCGGCTCAAATTCGCCAGACTCGAGGCCCTGCTCGGCACCTACGACCAGCAGTCCACCTCCCTGTCCAACCAGATCGATAAACTGGAGTAGCCCATGCATAAGGCGGCGCAAGCATACTTCGAGACCCAGGTCAACACCACGTCCCAGGGCAAGCTGTTGCTCATGCTTTATGACGGGGCCATCAAGTTCCTGGCCCAGGCCAAGGCCAAGATCGCGGAAAAGGATTACGCCCAAAAGGGCATTCTCATCTCCAAGGCCATTGACGTGATCTCGGAGTTGGATTCCAGCTTGAACCCGGCCAAGGGCGGCGAACTGGCTGAAAAAATGCATGGTCTGTATTTCTTTTGCAACACCCGGTTGCTCAAGGCCAACATGGACATGGACCCCTCGCTCATTGACGAGGTGATCAAGATCCTTTCGGGCTTGCGCTCGGCGTACGCCCAGATCATCCCTGGCGAGGCCGCCGCCCTTGATGCGGACAAGGACCAAGGCCCCAAGAAGACTACGGCCACGCCCGCGCCCAAACCGGTCATGGCCATGCCCACGCCGGAGCCCACCCCCAAGCCCGAACCAGCACCAGAGCCAGAGACTGCTCCCGCGCCGCAAGCAGAGGTTGCACCCGGTCCCGCCCCAGCGGCTCCGACGGAGACAGCCAAACCCGAATCACCCAAAAGCGGGGGCCGCATGCGCGCCGGAGTGGGCGCGTACCAGCACATCGCAGGCAATACTTAGTCGCTCCTTGATTCACCGCCTGGGAACGGGTAGCATGCGCGCATCTTGCCTCAGGAATTCCCATGCGCGTAACCTGCCCCCACTGCTTATATTCCCGCAACGTCCCCAGGGAAAAGATTCCCTCTGGAGCTGACGCAGCCACTTGCCCCAAGTGCGGCAAGCGCTTTTTGTTTCGGCCCATGCAGCCGCCCCCTGAGTCCCCTGCCGACACGCCGCCCGACTCGCCACAGGGCATAGCCGAACCGCCGCCTGACCAGCCTGCCGAGTCCGTGACCTTTTCTCCGGAGGCCCAGGAAGAGCCGCCCGACCCCATTGCCGACCCTCGGGACAGCGTGCACGCCCCGGAAGAGCCCGAGGCTGAAGCCGAATCCACGTCCGAACCCGCGCAAGACGCTTCCGGCCAAGCCGAGGTCATTGAACTGGAAGCTGACAAGGATCAAGCGGACCAAGCAGAACCATCGCACGAATCTGACACCGCCCCCCCGGAGTCTGAACCTGACGAGAGTTCCCTTGACCCTGGCCAAGACGAATCCTCACCGGAAATGTGGCAGGGCCTGGAAAATCTCGACTTTGCCAAGGGTCCGGTGCGCCGCGCCCCTGCTCCGCCCATCCCGGACAGGGCCTCTCCTCCAGGCACTGATCCGGTCATTGATGAGGAGCAATTGTCCTCTCCAGCGCAGCCCTCCCGCCCGGTATACGGGGGGTATTTCCCTGACCCCGCCCATGGCCGCGATCTCGACCCGCCCTGGGAAAACCTCGATAAACACGGCTTTTTTCCTGGTGTGTACCGCACGGTGCTCGGCGTCATG
>QZKZ01000012.1 GCA_004796465.1 Desulfovibrio sp. | reverse complement strand
CGGCGCAAGGGGCTCTTTCGCCAGTTTCGCGCCCAGGGCCAGGCCCAGCCACAACCCGCAGGCCGCTGACTCCACATAACCCTCCACGCCCGTGATCTGTCCGGCAAGGTACACACCGGGTCTGGCAGATATTTCGAGGTCCTTGAGCACCCGGGGCGCGTTCACGAACGTGTTGCGGTGCACACTGCCCAGACGTTCGAACTGGGCGTTCTCCAGGCCAGGGATCATGCGGAACACCCGCTCCTGCTCCCCGTATTTGAGCTTGGTCTGGCAGCCCACCAGGTTGTAGGCCGTGCCCGCCTGGTTCTCCACCCTGAGCTGGACCACGGCGAATGGCCGTTCGCCAGTTCTGGGATCGGTCAAGCCCACAGGCTTGAACGGACCAAAGGCCAGGGTCTCTTCGCCGCGCTCGGCCAGGGTTTCAATGGGCATGCAGCCCTCAAAGTGCACTTCCTTTTCAAAGTCGCGCGACGGCACTTTTTCCGCGTCCAGCAGGGCCTGGCGAAAGGCCAGGTATTGGGCCTGGTCCATGGGGCAATTGAGATAATCGCCTGCCTCGTCCTCGCCCTTGTCATAACGCGACGCGCGAAAGCAGATGTCCAGATCAATGGACTCCGCCGTGATGATCGGCGCGATGGCGTCGTAAAAGTACAAGTGCTCGCCGCCCATGGCCTGGCCCAAGCTCTCGGACAGCGCTTCCGAAGCCAGGGGCCCGGCCGCCACGACCACTCCGTCGAATTCCGCCAGTTCCTCCGCGTCCACGGCAAGAATTTCGCGGCGGTCCAGGGTAATGTACTGATCAGCTTCAATGGCCTGGGTCACGAAGCGGGAAAAGGCCTCGCGGTCCACGGCCAGGGCCTTGCCCGCGGGCAAGCGGGTGGCTTCCGCCGCCTCCAGCACCAAGCTGCCCAGGTCGCGCATCTCCTGCTTGAGCACGCCCACAGCCGCGTCCGGCTGGTCCGAGCGCAAGGAGTTGGAGCAGACCAGTTCGGCCAGCCCCTCGCTGGTGTGGGCCGGGGAAAAGCGCTGGGGTTTCATCTCGAACAAAGTAACGGCGATATGGCGGCGGGCCAGGGCCATGGCGCATTCGCAGCCTGCCAGGCCCGCGCCGATGATGGCGATGTGTGCTGTCATGGCCGCCTTGTACCTGGAAAGCGCTGGGTGCGCCACAGGGGAAAGGCCCTTGCGGCCAAGGGCGATTGCACACTTTTTCCTCTTCTTTCCAAAGAAATCTGCACGAAAGATACGTATGCATCATGGCGATCACTTCACCCAACATCCAGGAGGAGCCATGCACCAGGAAACTGAGAAAGGGAAGGCCGTGAGAATAGTTGCCATCTGCTTCATCATCCTCGCTGTGTGTCACGCCGCATTTTGTTATCCCCGTAAATGGGAGCAGATCACACACCGTACCTCGGGCAACCGCGCCATATATATCTTGGGAGAACCGGACAGCGGAAATCGGCAATACGGCGAATATTGTTGGCACAGTACACATCTGTTCGGCTGGCACCAACTGCACTTGGACACTTCCTTGGGCCATTCCACCATCACAACCCATATCGGCGTCGGCGACTTTACCATCTCCCGATTCGTGCTGTGGCGAAGTTCGTAACTCAACTTGATTGTTGTGCTTCTGCATCACTGTTTATGCATTTTATTTCAATATAAGTTCCTATTTTCAATCCCCTCCTTTTGTTGTAACGTTATCGTAACATCAAGCGAGTGCTCCCTCCCCCTGCGCGGAGTCGAGTCGCATTACAATTTGGGAGATTCCTTATGATTCTCGGCAACATCCCCATGCGCCCCAAGCTGATTGGTTTGTTTCTCATCATTGGCCTGGGCCCGTTGTTCGTGGCCCAGTACCTGGCCCAGGACAAAGCGGGCGAGGCCTTGGTGGAAAAGGCCTCGCAGCAGCTGGAGTCGATCCGGGACATCCAGGGTTCGGCCCTTTTGCGTTACGTGGACCGGGTGACCACGCAAATGGAGACTTTTGCCGAGAACCGCATGGTGGTGGACGCCATCCAGGGGTTTAAGAGAAACGCCGGGGGCTTGCAGCAGGAAATGATCCTCTCCGCCAGGGAAATCGAGAATTTTTCTCTGGGATTGCAGGAATTTTACGAGCAAGGATTCAGCGCGGAATATTCGGCTGCGTCAGGAACAGCGCTGACCAGCACCCCCCTGTACGAGGAACTGCCCACCCGGGCCGTGATCCTGCAGCACCTGTTCATCAGTTCCCTGGACAAGGCCAGGGGCGAGCGCAGCAGCCTTGACCTGCCCGAGGACCTGGCTGCGGCCATGACCTTTTACGCCAAGCTGCACGAAAGCGTGCATCCCGTGCTCCGCTCCTACCAGGAAAAATTCGGGTACGCGGACATCTACCTCATTGAAGCGGAGAATGGGGATGTGGTGTATTCCGTGCAAAAGGACATCGAGTTCGGGACTTCACTTCTCAATGGCCCGCATGCTGAGTCGGCTCTGGGAAGGGCCGTGGCCAAGGCCATGGGGTCGGCCAAGGGCGAAATGGCCTTTGAAGATTTTGCTCCCTACCTGCCCGCTTTGGAGGAGCCCACAGCCTTTGTGGCCACGCCCGTGTTCAACGGAGAACAGCTTGTGGGTGTGGTGGCCTTTCGCCTGTCCAGCGCGCCCATCAACGCGATCATGCAGGAACGCTCGGGAATGGGCGAGACCGGCGAGTCCTACGTTGTCGGGCCGGACACGCTCATGCGTTCGGACTCCAGGCTGGCGGCAACCCGGAGCGTGGCTGCATCGTTTCGCAACCCCGAGACAGGAGCCGTGGATACCCAAGCATTTATCCTGGCCGGCCAAGGCAAGACAGGCGTGGCCGAGATCACGGGCGTGGACGGCGAGCCCGTGTTTTCCGCCTATGCACCCGTCTCGGTCTGGGGCAAGGACTGGGTGGTGCTCAGCGAGATCGCCAGGGCCGAGGTCATGCAGCCCATCAGCGGCCTGACACGGACCCTGCTGTTCACGGCCCTGATCATTGGCGCGGTGGTGGCGGTCATTGCCTTTTTCACGGCGCGGGGTATGGCCTTGCCTCTCAAGAGGGTGGCCGCGTTCGCCGGCAACGTGGCCCAAGGCCGCTTTGACCAGGAACTCAAGGTCAAGCAGCGCGACGAAGTGGGCCAGGTGGCTGACTCCCTGGCGCACATTCCCGAAGTATTGGAACGGGTTGTGGGTGAAATCGACGGGGTTGCCGAACGTATTTCCCAGGGCAGGCTGCGCGAGAGGTGCGACCACGCAGCTTTTCAGGGCAAGTACGCGGAACTGGCAGGCAATGTGAACCTGGTGCTCAATGAGCTGACCGGATACCTCGACGACATCCCCACACCGATCATGACCGTGGACAGGAACTTCTCCATCCAGTTCATCAACAAAAGCGGCGCTGAATACGGTTCGTCCCAGCCCCAGGAGCTGCAAGGAACCAAGTGTTTTGATGTGTTCCACACTGATGGGTGCCAATCCAAGGATTGTGGTGTGGCCCGGGCCATGGAGTCGAGCAGCCATGTCACCGAGGAAGCCGTGGCCCGGCCCCAGGGCCAGGACATGCACGTCGAGTACACGGCGTTGCCCAACCGGGACCGGTCAGGCCAAATCGTGGGCGGCGTGGAGTTCATCGTGGACCAAACCGCGATCAAGAACGCCCATCTCACCATGGCCCGCTTGGCCTCTGAAGCCGGAGAGGTCTCGGACAACCTGAGTTCCATGTCCGAAGAGCTTTCCGCCCAGGTCGAGCAGACCGAGCGGGGCACGGACGAGCAGCGGCAGCGCTCCACCGAGACCGCCACTTCCATGGAGCAGATGGCGGCCACGGTCCTGGAGGTGGCGGCCAACGCCTCGACCTCGGCCGAGCGCGCGGACGAGGCGCGGGTCAAAGCTGAAACCGGTACGCGCCAGGTCGAGGAACTGGTGGCCTCGGTGTCCCGGGTGCACGAGATGACGGATTCCCTGAAGCAGTCCATGGCTGACTTGGGTGTCAAGGCCACGTCCATCGGCCAGATCATCAACGTGATCAACGACATTGCCGACCAGACCAATCTTCTGGCGCTCAACGCGGCCATTGAGGCGGCCAGGGCAGGGGAGGCCGGGCGCGGTTTCGCCGTGGTCGCCGATGAGGTGCGCAAGCTGGCGGAAAAGACCATGTCAGCCACCCAGGAAGTGGAAGATGGTGTGCGCCAGATTCAGGAAGGCGCACAACTCAGCATCCAGGAGACCGAACTGGCCGCCGAAGCGGTCAACGAGAGCACGGACATGGCCCACGCCTCGGGCCGGACCCTGCACGAAATCCTGGACTTGGCCCGGGACACGGCCGAGCGGATCACGGCCATTGCCACGGCGTCCGAGGAGCAATCCGCGGCCTCCGAAGAGATCAGCCACGCCACGGAACGCATCCACTCCATCTCCCGGGAAACCGCCGAGGCCATGGGCCAGTCCGCCCATGCCGTGTCCGAGTTGGCCAAGTTGGCCGTGCGCCTCAACAGCCTCATAGCTGAGATGCGCCGCGTTTGATGCCGTCGTGTTCCGCAACCGCCACTTTGCACGTATTTCCGCAATTCCGTTGATTTCCCACGCCTCTGCATGTAGGTTGGCCTGGAATCCAGAAACCACCCCTACCTTGCGAGGTTACCAATGGGAAAGAAGGAAACCGTGCTCAAGGCCGAGGATTTTGAGTGGCACGGCGGCATTAATGAAGGCGATACCGTCACGGGCATCCGCAAGGACATTGTCCGCCACCTGGTCTCCAGCCTGGGCAGCGACTATGCCCGGTCCGGAGCCTGGAACCACTACCAGGCCCTGGCCCTCACCGTGCGCGACCGGCTCGTGGACCAGTGGTTCAAGACCCAGCGTTCCTACTACGATAAAAGCGCCAAACGGGTCTATTACCTCTCCTTGGAATACCTGCCCGGCAAAGCCCTGATCAACAACCTGCATTGTTTGGGCCTGTATGATGAAGCAGCCCAAGCCGTGGAAGACCTGGGTTTCAGCCTGGAGGAACTGGCCGAGATCGAGGTGGACGCGGGCCTGGGCAACGGCGGCTTGGGCCGCTTGGCGTCCTGCTACATGGACTCCATGGCCGCCCTGAATATCTCGGGCTACGGCTACGGTATCCGTTACGACTACGGCATCTTCCACCAGATGATCGAGAACGGCTGGCAGGTGGAAAAGAGCGACAACTGGATGCGCGCGGGCAACCCCTGGGAGTTCGAGCGCGGCCAGTACCTCTACGAGATCAAATTTTTCGGCCAGGTGCACCAGTGGAAAGACGACCAGGGCCGCTTGCGCCATAGCTGGGTCAACACCAACAATGTCCTGGCCATGGCCTGCGACATGCTGGTGCCCGGCTTCGGCAACAACGCGGTGATCAACATGCGGCTCTGGGCGGCCCGGTCGGACCTGGAATTCCGTCTGGATTTCTTCAACACCGGCGACTACATCGGCGCGGTCCAGGAAAAGGTCAGGGACGAGACCATCTCCAAGGTGCTCTATCCCAGCGACCACGTGGCCCAGGGACGCGAGCTGCGGCTCATGCAGCAGTACTTTTTCGTGGCCGCCACCCTTAAGGACATCATCCGCCGTTACGTCAAGTACCACGACACATTCGACCAACTGCCGGACAAGGTGGCGATCCAGCTCAACGACACCCACCCCGCCATCGCCATCCCCGAGCTCATGCGCATCCTGGTGGACGAGGAATTCCTGCCCTGGGACAAGGCCTGGGACATCTGCACCCGCACTTTCGCCTACACCAACCACACCATCCTGCCCGAGGCCCTGGAAACCTGGCCCTGCGATCTCATTGAGCGGGTGTTGCCCCGGCATATGCAGATCATCTACGAGATCAACCACCGTTTCTTGGAGTGGGCCGAGATCCATTCGCCCAAGGGTGCGGACCGCAACGCCAGGCGGCGCAGGTTGTCCATCATCCAGGAAGGCGAGCCCAAGCGGGTGCGCATGGCCAACCTGTCCATCGTGGGCAGTCACTCGGTCAACGGCGTTTCCGCCATGCACTCGGAGATCCTCGTGGAAAGGGTGTTCAAGGACTTCCACGAGCTGTACCCCACCAAAATCAACAACAAGACCAACGGGGTCACGCCCCGGCGCTGGG